>CAZBRY010000088.1:0-9614 GCA_964494285.1 uncultured Lachnospiraceae bacterium | reverse complement strand
TGTGGATCAGACGGGAAAAACACTTTGCCACAGCATACTGGGGACGGATATTCGGGGGAAAGAAGAACTTAAGCAGTTGGCAGAGCTGGTCGGTAAGGAAAGGCTGACGGAGATTACAGGACAGAACTTAAGCGCGATTTATTCCGTCAATAAAATATTATGGCTAAAAGCGCATCGAAAAGAGATTTTTGCGCATGCGTGGAAAATTTTCACCTTTCAGGATTTTATTATTTATCGCCTGACGGGTAATACGGTCATCGACTATTCGATGGCTTCTAGGACGTTGCTCTTTGATACAAATGTAATGGACTGGTCTGCGGAACTGCTGGCGTATACGGAGATTGGCAGGGAACTGCTTTCGGATGTGAGGCCATCCGGCAGCAGGATTGGTAAAATATCCTGTGACGTGGCAAAGGGGCTTTCGATTTCTGAAGAAGCGGAGGTGGTCGCGGGCACACATGATCATATTTGCAATGCACTTGGCTCCGGTGTTCACCAGGAGGGCTGGTGTTGTAATGTCGTGGGGACGACGGAGGGATTGACAGCGATCCTCAAAAAGGAGGAGCTGTCGGCGGCGGATGTTGACCGTTATCAGATTTCCCGTCAGCCCTTTGCGAAAGAAAATCTATATAATACAATTGCCTGGAACAATACATCGGGTGTCCTGCTGCGCTGGTTTGTGCAGCAATTCGATCGGAATCGGGAAGAAAAGGAGCTTACGGAGCGGTTTGCGTTGTTAAACGACAGCATGCCGGACGCTCCGACCAATTTGTATGTGCTTCCTCATTTCTCCGGAGCTGCGACACCATATATGGACGTTGATTCCAAAGGAGCGTTTTTGGGTCTTACGATGGATACGAAGAACGAGGAACTTTATAAGGCACTTATGGAAGGCACAAACTACGAACTTGCTTTTATTCTGGAGTGCCTAAGAACTGCGGGTGTGAAAGTGAATACACTTGTTGCCTCGGGAGGTGCCCTGTCTCCGAAACTACTGCAAATCAAGGCGGATATTTTAGGGATTCCCGTCCTGACCGTATCGAGTAAACAGACAGGCACGCTGGGCGGCGCTATGTTAGGCACTGTCGCGGTCGGGGATTATACCACAATGGAGGATGCAAGTGAGCATATGGTTTCCTTTGGTCAGGAATACCATCCAGACCCCGTAAGGCATGCTATTTATTCGGATAAGTTTCAAATATATAAAAAGATCTATCCGGCTGTTAAGGATATCAATCATTTGATCGGATAGAGTAGAGTAGGAAAGTTCTTTGTGCCGCTGCATAAACTAATAAAAACGCCCTTAGGAGCCGGCATAATGACCATTTATGTTGTAAATGCCGGCGACAGCGTGACTTCGATTGCTGCCGCCTTTGGAATCAGTACAGAATCTATTATTTATAACAACCAGTTATATGCGCCTTACCGGCTTGCTGTCGGACAGGCGCTTTTACTGAATGCAGGTGAATCTCCTGTCGGGAAGCGCTCTATTTTTACAAACGGTTATGCCTATCCGTTTATCGAACGTTTTAATCTGACGCAAACACTTCCTTATCTAACAAATCTGTCGGTATTTTCCTACGGATTTACGGATACGGGCGAGTTGAATCCGCCGCAGGTGGATGATACATGGATGATCGCTCTTACACAGGAAACAAATACAAATCCTATTTTGACCCTGACGCCGTTTGGGCCGGATGGGCGGTTCAATAATTATTTGATTACGGTTGTTGTGAACGACATGACGGTGCAGCAGAATCTAATTAATAACCTGCTTGCAATGATTGCGGAAAAAGGATTTCGTGGTGTTGATATTGATTTTGAATATATTCTTGCTGACGACCGGGTTCGTTTTGCTGATTTTGTGACAAATGTGCGCATCGCCGTAAATGCGGTGGGATATCCGGTTTCCGTAGCGCTTGCACCAAAGACCTCTGATGAACAGCCGGGGCTTCTTTACGGAGGTAAGGATTATGGACTGTTGGGAGCGGCCGCAGACAGCGTACTCCTTATGACCTATGAATGGGGCTATACTTATGGGCCGCCGATGGCGGTCGCGCCGATTAACAAGGTAAGGGAGGTCGTTGATTATGCAATCACGAAAATTCCCTTGGAAAAAATAGACCTTGGTATCCCCAATTATGGCTATGACTGGCCACTCCCCTATGAAAGAAACGTGACGATGGCTCGAACGATCAGCAACATAGAGGCTGTGCAGATTGCAATCGCAAACAATGTGCCGATCCAGTTTGATGAAACGGCGATGTCCCCGTTTTTCACATATGAAATAGGGGGCGTGATACATGAGGTGTGGTTTGAAGATGCCAGAAGTTTGCGTGCCAAGTTCGCGCTTGTGCAGGAATATTCACTGCGGGGAGTCGGTTATTGGCAGATCATGAATTTGTTCCGGGCAAATTGGCTGCTTTTGGCCGACACATTTAATATTATCAAGTCATGAAAATGGATAAATAACAATTGTTATGGAAATGATAAAATAAAAAATATTTTCCGAAGATTTTCTGATAATTTTTCTGCTTGTAATTATTGATATATTCTGATAGACTTATTGCAAAATCAGTAAAAAGACAAGAGGCATAAGAAAATGAGGGAACAAAAAAAAACAGGAGAAATCCCCTTTAGTAAGGGCGCGGTGCTTGTGGCACTAGGAGTGGTTTATGGAGACATCGGAACCTCGCCCATGTATGTTATGAAATCCATATTGGCAGAGAATGGCGGAATCGGTACGGTGAGCGAAGAATTGATTCTCGGTTCTCTGTCATTAATTATTTGGACGCTGACGCTTCTGACGACAGTCAAATATGTGCTCGTTGCCATGAAAGCGGATAACCATGGAGAGGGAGGCATTTTTGCTCTTTATAGTCTAATAAAAAAATGTGGCAGATGGCTGATTGTACCTGCTATGATAGGTGGAGCGGCCTTGCTTGCGGACGGGATTTTGACGCCGGCAGTGACAGTGACGACTGCGGTGGAGGGTTTGCGTAGTATTCCTGAAATACATGAGCTGCTTGGCAGCGGACAGTCTCGCATCGTTCTTATTACATTGTTTATTATTACAATCTTGTTTCTTGTCCAAAAGGCCGGGACGAGCATGATCGGAAAAGCCTTCGGACCATTAATGACGATCTGGTTTCTGTTCCTGGCCTCTGTAGGTATCTTCAACATGTCCGGTGATTTTACGGTGTTGCGGGCACTGAATCCGCTGCGCGGAATCGGTATTTTATTCAGTGATGCCAATAAGGAAGGCATCATGATACTTGGCAGTGTGTTTTTGGCAACTACAGGTGCGGAAGCGTTATATTCGGATATGGGTCATGTAGGCAGGAAAAATATATATGCGAGCTGGCCGTTTGTGAAAGTATGTCTGTTGCTCAACTATTTTGGGCAGGGCGCCTGGCTTTTGAGACATGAGGGAAGTCATGCGTTTGACAGCATTGAAGATATGAATCCGTTCTTCGAAATGCTGCCGGATGAGATTCGTATGTTTGCAGTCGTTTTGAGTACGATTGCGGCAATCATTGCTTCTCAGGCGCTTATTACCGGTTCGTTTACGCTTGTTTCCGAGGCGACTCGTCTCGACCTGATGCCGCGGATGCGGATTATTTACCCATCCCAGACAAAGGGACAAAGCTATATCCCTCTTGTCAACCTGGTATTATGGATATCCTGTACGCTCGTCATCCTGTATTTCCGTTCGAGCGCAAGGCTGGAGGCGGCTTATGGGCTTGCGATTACGATCACAATGCTGATGACGACGCTATTATTGTTTACTTATTTATGGAAGAAAAAAGGAATTCATGTCGTCTCGATTCTGTTTCTGTTGTTATTTGGCGGACTCGAGGGCAGTTTTTTTGTTTCCAGTCTCAGCAAGTTTGCAAGGGGTGGTTATGTGGCACTGTTAATAGCCATTCTTCTTTTCCTGCTGATGGTAGACTGGTATTATGGGACATATATTGAGCGTTCACAGGCATGCTACATGCATATCAGAAAATACGTGCCGATGTTTGAGCGTTTGCGTACGGACAGTTCGGTTTATATGGCTTCCGACAACGTTGTGTATATTACGCATAATACGCGTGGGGATATCATAGACCGAGATGTACTGTATTCTATCTTCAATAAGATCCCAAAGCGTTCCAAGGCGTACTGGATTGTCAGCGTGATTGTAACGGACGAACCTTATACGAACGAATACACGGTGGAAAGCTTTGGCACAGACTATCTGTTCAGAGTAAGGCTGTTTCTTGGTTTTAAGGTGCATCAGCGTATTAATGTGCACCTGCGTCAGATCGTAACTGATCTGATTGCATCCGGTGAACTGCCCCCGCAGGCTCACCAATATTCCATTTATGAAGAAAACGGCAGCATCGGTAATTTTCGTTTCTACCTTATTCATAAGGTGCTTTCGCCGGAATGTGACATTACTTCCTATGGAAGAGCCGCGATTGCTGTCAAATATGCGATTCGCCACATTGCGGGCTCCTATGTGCAATGGTATGGCTTGGAAAACAGCAGTGTAGGGATTGAAAATGTTCCTTTGTTTGTCAAACTGAAAAAGCTGGAGCATTTGCAGCGAAGAATAGATGAAGAAGAGGGAAAGTAAGAAAAAAGGCTGAAATGTTTGCATCTTTTCGTTTTTGTTGATATAATAAAATCACTATGAAATTTTTAAATACATTAAAAGAGGTTTTTATATCATCCCTGCCGCTTGCGGCAGTCATCATTGTTGTTTGTGTTTTCGTGGCTCCCATGGAAAACAAAGGCGACTATATTAAACTAATTGTTGGTTATGCGAGTGTGGTATTGGGGCAGTCGTTGTTTCTGGATGGATTGGGCATCAGCATCCTGCCGATCGGAAAGCTGGTGGGCGGTTCCCTTGTAAAACTAAAAAAAGCAACGTTTATTGTATTTTTCGGATTTGTATTTGGTCTTCTTGCTACGGTTGCAGAACCGGCTCTGGCGGTTTTGGCGCGTCAGACGTATATGATCATGCCGATCATTAATGAGACGGTGTTTATTTGGATCATGGGTATGGGCATTGGTGTAATGGTAGGTTTTTCCCTGTACCGGATTATGAGGGATTTAAATATCAAGGTCGTATTTGCCGTGCTTTATCTTGTAATTTTTGTGGTTGTCTTTTTTGTGCCGGAGGAATTTATTGCGCTGGCATTTGACGGCAGCGGCGCGACGACGGGAGATATTTCTGTACCGTTTATTCTTGCGCTTGGATTAGGTGTATCCGGCACGATGTCAAAGCATAAGGCTAACGAGGATACCTTTGGGATTATTGGGTTTGCGTCTGCAGGTCCCATTTTAGCACTATTTATCTACGGGATCATTGTCAGCGCGGCGAACGGAGGTGTACTTCCGCCGGCGAATGTATATGATCCGGGTGCTGCGGAGAGCTTGGGTGCCATCATCAAATCCAACCTATCCGGTGTTGCGCTTGCGTTGTTTCCGATTGTTATTATTTATTTGCCGTTCCAGTTTTTTCTGATTAAGCTACCGAAAAGGGAACTGATTCAAATATTGCTTGGATCCATTTCGACTTACGTCGGTTTGCTTATTTTCCTGTCGGGAATTGACTTCGGATTCGCATTTGCAGGAAAATATATCGGCGAAGTATTTTTAGATCCTTCTCGGCCGCCATGGTTTAAGTGGCTGTTGCTGATCGTTGGTTTTGTACTTGGAGTCTCGATTACGCTGTCTGAGCCGGCCGTTACGGTTCTTGGCGAACAGCTTGAGGAAATCACAAACGGTCATATTAAGAAAAATGCGATTCGGGCGACACTTGCAATTGGTATTGGTTTTGCGGCTTTGATCTCGATGGTTAAAATTCTGACCCAGATTAATATTTTGTGGTTTTTGATACCGCTTTATGCGGTGGCGCTGATCATGATGAAATTCACATCGACGCTCTTTGTCGGACTGGCCTTTGATTCCGGCGGTGTTTCGGGCGGTGCGCTGACATCGGCGTTTCTAACACCGTTAACGCTCGGCGCCGCGCAGGCGGTAGCCGATTTACAGGGGCCGGGTGCGCAGTCGATTTTGATAAATGGATTTGGAATTATAGCATTTATTTCAGTTACGCCTCTGATTACGGTGCAGGCACTTGGTATTATTTATGATATACGTTTAAGGAAAACACAAAAGTTCATGGAAGAGAGCGAACTTGCGGAAATTATGGAATTGGAATCAATTGTCCAGCAGGCTGCTGACGATGAGAAGGGCAGTATGCGGACAGGACTATAAAATATGAAGGTTCGTCCACGGAGGATAGAAACAGTGATGCATGCAGATTCCCCTTGCCTGGTATTTTTGACAATCATTGCCGGAAGGAAATTAAAGAATGCGCTTACCGAAGCGGTGGCGGCGGAGGGCGGAAAACTAATTACCGTCATGTACGGAAAAGGTGTTGTTTCGTCTGATTATCTCAGGGATATGTTTGGACTTGTAGCGGAAGAGAATAAGGTGGTAATCACCTGCTTGATCTCCTGCAAAAACATCGATGCTGTATTAGACATGTTAATTCATCAATTTCATTTTGATAAACCGAATACGGGGATTGCCTTTACGGTACCGATTCAAATCTCATTTTAATTGTGGAGGAACGTATGGTGGAAGAGACTAATAATAAAAAAGTGTTATATGTGATTGTGAATATTGGATTTGCTGAGGAGGTTGCGGAAATCATGCGCAAGGAAGGCGCACGAGGTGCGACAATTATGAATGCACGTGGAGTCGGCGCTGTTCCACAGTCAATTCTTGGTATTACAATCGACATGGAGAAGGAAATTATCATGAGTGTTGTTGATGAGGATGTCAGTGTACGGATCATCCATGCCATCCGGGAAAACGGTGGACTTGACAGCCCTTCACACAGCATTTGCTTTACGATGCCTGTCGAGCGCTTTGTTATGACAAACAAGCCGTTGGCACCTAAGACGCAGCCGGAATAATAGGCGCCGATGTTTTCGCCGTCTACAAATAAATAAGATAATAAATAATATAGAAGGCCTTTGTAAAATGATATTGCTTGTCATTTTGCAGGGGCTTTTCCTATATAAGAAATTGTATTAGAGAATTCTGCAAAAACTCCAATATAATACAAGGTTAATTATGTGAAACTGGATGTTAAGATTTTAATGTGATTTTTGGGAATGTTTTGTCATATCAAGGACGGAAAATGGCATGATATTGCGGCTTTTTTGGGGAATTAAGAAGAAAAGGCGCATGAAAAGCATGTTAAGATTTTGGAAATTGACTTGAATATTCGAAAGTAAAACGATAATGTTAAGGTATCTCTCTAAGTCCAAAAATAAATAAAATACATATTTGGGGGTATTTGATGGCTAGAAATAAACCAAAAACATCTTTAGCTTCGAACTTTTTCGGACTTATTTTCGGAATTACGTTCGTTGTTACGTCGGTAATTACAACAGGACAGCCAAAGTCGTTCTGGAATCTGCCCTCTTTCCTTATTACGGTTGGCGGTACGTGCGCTGTTATGCTTACTGCATTTAACCTAAAACGTTTAAAAACGCTTGGCCCCGTTATGAAAAAGGCGGTTTTTAGTGAAGGCTATAATGTGGAAGATGATATCAAGGTATTAATAAAACTATCTGAAATTGCCAGAAAAGAAGGATTGCTTGCGCTGGAAGATCAGGTGAATGAATTTACGGATGACGAGTTTTTAAAGCGCGGAATTGAGTTGATTGTTGATGGTATCGATCAGGATGAGTTGCGAGATTTTCTGGAGGGGGAGACCTACTTTATGCGGCAGCGTCATCAGAAGGGTGCCGCCATGATTGATATGGTTGCGGCTACTGCACCCGCTTTGGGATTGATGGGAACCTATGTCGGATTGATTCCTATGTTGAACAGCTTGGACGACCCCACTACATTGGGTCCCATGATGGCATTGGAGCTCGTATCTTCTTTTTATGGTGCTTTTATTGCCTATGTAATTTTCTCTCCTATTGCAAAACGTTTACGTTTTATGGATGGTGAAGAAACTCTGAGAAGAGAATTAATTATAGAAGGTGTTGCATCAATCCAGCAGGGCAAGAACCCTACCTTGTTAAAGGGCGAATTGTATGCATACATACATATTACTCCGCCCGATCCGGAGAGGGAGAGAGATGGTCGCCCCATAAGTTCAAAGGAGGTGATTAACAGCATATGAATAAAGGCGGCAAATTTAGTCATGACGATGACGACGAAGAAGAAGAAGGCGCCAATTGGCAAGACAGTTACAGCGATTTGGTTACAGACTTACTTGCAATTTTCGTAGTATTGTTTGCGTTCGCCATGATGCAACAAGCCTATTCAAATGCTGCTAAATCAGCTACCAATGATGCACCTGTTATTATGGAAGAGCAGGGGAGCAGTCCTATGGAAGGAAATGATGGTGTGTTAGACGGTTTTGACAGCTTATTTCCAGAGGAGAGTAGTCTTACTAGTGGTGGCGAGCAGGCACAGGGCGAGTCGGGTCAGGAACGGCAGGCAAACGGGGATCAGGGTGAGAATTCCGGTCAAAATGCGGATGCCTCCCAAGGCGCGGATGCAAACCAAAGTGCAAGTGCGCAGGGCGCGAATGCGAACAACCAAGGAGCGAACGCGAACAACCAAGGTGCAAACGCCAACAACCAAGGAGCGAGTGCGAACAACCAAGGAGCGAACGCCAACAACCAAGGAGCGAACGCGAACAACCAAGGTGCGAACGCGAACAACCAAGGAGCAAACGCCAACAACCAAGGTGCGAACGCGAACAACCAAGGTGCGAATGCGAACAACCAGGGAGCGAATGCAAATAATCAGGGCGCGAATGAGAATATGGAAGATTTTCTTGACTCGACAGATTTGTATGTGGGAGATTCTGGATCAGAAGGTCAAATCAGTGTTTCCCAACAGGGAAGCAACGAGGTTTTGCTACGTATTAATGGTTCTATTCTCTTTGATCTTGGAAAAGCAAAGGTTAGTCCTAATGCGGAATCAACTTTGCGTAAGGCGGCCGATATTCTAACTGCGAATAAGAATTCGATAGCAATGGTTCGCATCGAGGGACATACGGACAATATTCCGATTAATTCTCTCGAATTTGAAAGCAACTGGGAGTTGTCGACATTCCGTGCAGTCAATGTGGTAAAATGGCTGTTGAAGAATTCTACATTAAACGAAGAACTGTTTTCTGCGGTTGGTTATGGCGAATATCATCCAATCTCCGACAATAATTCATCGGAGGGTCGTGCAAGAAATAGGCGTGTTGACTTCATCATCGAACTGAAAGACGACGAAACACAATAATAAGCATGTCAGGAATCCTTAAATTCCGGCATGCTTATTTAGTTGTGGCAAAAAAAGATTAATGGTATAATAAAGCGAAATGTTAAAAATAAGGCGGGCATAAATAATGGCAAAATTGTACTACAGGCACGGGGCGATGGGAAGCTCCAAAACTGCGAATGCATTGATGGTGGAGTATAATTATGCGGAGCGGGGAAAACGGGCGCTTTTATTAAAACCGGGTGTAGACTTAAGGGACGGAGATGGCGTCATCAGAAGCCGTATGGGGCTTGAGAAGGAGTGCAGGTACG
>CAZBRY010000087.1:0-9629 GCA_964494285.1 uncultured Lachnospiraceae bacterium | reverse complement strand
GGGGGTACGGTTACAGCCACCGGCGGCTACTTCGGCGCAGGAATCGGCGGCGGCTGTGACGGCGCGGGCGGTACAGTGAAAATCACCGGTGGCAGTGTGAAAGCAATGGACGGAACAGATGGCGATGGCGGCAGTGGAGAGGACATTGGACACGGCGGAGAGTACAATAGCAGCAGCCTAAGTAGCGGTAGTCTCAGCGACGGCTCGACACCCGTCTACCTCAACATCCTGTCCCGTAATGATTTGAAAAATACATCTATTGCTAGTGCAAGTTATGGCACAGCCAACACAGACAACACTCTCTACGAAACTAAAGATGTACAGGCTGATGAGGACGGCATGCTCTATTTCTATCTGCCCGCCTCCAATAATCCTGAGTTGGTACAGGTGAAGGCCGAAGACAAAGCCTACTACACCAATTATCAGCGTACAGATACTCACGGCACCGTAAAGAGTCTGCGCAAACTCGGCGAACCCCTTACAAGCTGGGATGATGTACAATTTGAACTTGACAATGCGGCAGAGAACGCTGTGATTGACTTATCGGGGCTTACAACTCCCGAAGGCGGCAAGATATACACCTTTAAAGTGGGCGATAATACAACCCTTACGCTCAAAGGCGGGGATACCATACCTATAAATCCTATTGAAAATGTGGCCTTTGTGTCTGGAAAGAACAACAACATCACAATTGAAAACCTGAATATTAAATCGGCGCATAATCATGATTCTAAGGCTGAAGCGGAAGGAGGAGAAGGCTACTCCCCGCTGCACTTTACCGGTACGGAAAATACCCTGACGCTGGAGGGGGAAAATAGAATTACCAGTGGGCAAACGTATGATACATCCAACTATGGCGCGGCGGTGGGTGTACCGGTGAGTGCGGGACTGACGATAGCTGGATCGGGTACGGTTACAGCCACCGGCGGAAGCTTCGGCGCAGGAATCGGCGGCGGCTATCAGGGTGCAGGCGGCAACAACATCACCATCGAGGGCGGTACGGTTACAGCCACCGGCGGAATCGGCGGCGCAGGAATCGGCGGCGGCGACTATGGTGCAGGCGGCAGTATTACCATCAAGGGCGGTACGGTTACAGCCACCGGAGGTGGCGGTGGCGCAGGCATCGGCGGCGGCAGCAATGGTTTAGGCGGCACAGTGAAAATCACAGGAGGTACCTTGAAAGCAACGGGGGGAACGTATGCCGAGGACATTGGACACGGTCGAGAGTCCATTAGCAGCCTGGATAGCGGTAGTCTAACCAATGACGGCTCGACATCCGTCTACCTCAACATCCTGACCCGCAGTAATTTGAAAAATACATCTATAGCCAGTGCAAGCTACGGCACAGCCAGCACTTCCTACGGAACTAAGGATGTGCAGACTGACGAGGACGGCAAACTCTATTTCTATTTGCCCGCCTCAACAGAGGAGGAACTGATAAACGTCACAGCAGGCACTACTACTTATGCCGCCGATTACAAACGGTTGGCAAACCACGATAATACAGCCAGTCTGTGTCTTGGCAGTCTTAGGAATGCAGCAATTACAATTATTGGAACACCGACCTACAACGGCTCGGATTTAACCCCCAATGTGACCGTTACACTAGGCGGTTTGGCGTTGAAAAAGAACGTAGATTACACCGTCAGCTATGAGGGCAACTGCAAAGACGCGGAAACGACTGACGCTAAGGTCATCGTCACAGGCAAGGGCGACTATACCGGCAAGGCTAAGATAGATTTTTCCATTTCACCAAAAGCCTTAACAAATGCGATGCTCCTGTCCATAGAAGCAGTAACCTATAACAAATCAGCGCAGAAACCGCCCGTCATTGTAATGGATGGAGACGACACACTGGTTTTGGATACGGATTATACAGTGGAGTATTCAAGTAATACAAATGCCGGAACCGCCAAGGTCACCGTCACCGGCAATGGCAACTATAGTGGCAATGCAGAAAAAGAATTTACTATTTTATCAAAAGCTCTCAATGACACGATGCTCTCGCTTATAGGAGAGGTAACCTACAACAACTCGGCGCAGAAACCGACCGTCACTGTAATGGATGGAGACTACACACTGGTTTTGGATACGGATTATACAGTGGGCTATTCAAACAATACAAATGCCGGAACCGCCATAGTCGCCGTCACCGGTAAGGGTAACTATGCCGGTATGGTAAGCGGAAGCTTTCCCATTAAAAAAGCGGATGCTCCCGAAATTCACTATCCCACAGCAGGCGCTCTGACCTATGGGCAGAAGCTGTCTGAAAGTGTCCTGACCGAAGACACCTGCGAGTATGGCAGCTTTTCATGGGAGAACGGCAGCACCGTCCCTAACGTAGGGGATGACACTTATACGATGAAATTCACACCCCATAACGATACGGTGAAAAACTATGAGACGATTGCAAACCTCACCGAACCCGTTTCGGTTCTTGTGACTCAGGCCACCCCTGTCATCACTGTGGCGGCGGCTGTTTCCGGCAGCACCGGCAGCCGGACAGCAACCTTGACCGCAGTCATATTGCGCGTGGGCAGCGGTGAAACACCCACGGGTACCGTGAAGTTTGTGGACAGCACAAGCGGCAGTGATATCGGTATTGCAGATGCCGACGCCGTCCCTATTATAGGCGGCAAGGCAACCTTTGAATGGACAGGGCGTGCCGATCAGGTTTACAAGGTGAACGCTATTTATAGCGGCAATACAAACTATAAAGGAGCCGACAGTGCCGTTTATACCTTTGATACAAGAAAGCAGAACCAGGAGGCGCCCGCAATTCGGATGAGCTATCAGTATACCGCCGGCAGCTTTACGGTTACCATTGTCAAGCAAACCGGCTGTGAATACAGCTTTGACGGCACTAATTGGAGCCAAACCGAAAATACCAAGGCGGATTGTGCCCCCGGCAGTACCGTTACCGGATATATCCGTAAATTTGAAACCGATACCCATAATGCCAGCGCCGCGACATACAGCATCCTCGTCCTGCCTCCTGTGGTCTCTTCCGTTACGGTAAGCGGTACAGGCGGGGCAAGTGCCATCACCACAAATCGCGGAACCCTGCAAATGCTTGCACAAGTAGATCCCTTGGGTGCCACACAGGCGGTCACATGGTCGGTTTCCGGCAGCGGAGCATCGATTCATCAGGCGGGGCTGCTGACTGCTTCTGCAAACGGCACGGTTACCGTGCGGGCGACTGCCACAGACGGCACCGGCATCTACGGTGAAATAGCCATTGCCATTTCCGGACAGTACCGCAAAAGCGAAGATAGCGGCGACTTAGGCAGTGGCTCGGGAAGCGGCTCAGGCAGCAGCTCGGGCAGCGGTCAAGGTACCCCCGCAGCCCCGTCGATAGAGCAGCCAAACATCCCTACCCGGAGCGAAAGCAACGTGACGGCCAGAATCAGCCGTGGCAGAGCCGTGGTGCTCCTTACAGAGAAAATCATAACCGATGCCTATGAAAAGGCACTGGCGGAAGCCTTACAAAATGGCGGCTTACAAAATGGTATTACCCTTGTACTGAATGTGAATACCGGCAGTAAAACAAGGAACAGCGTGACCTTCAACCTGCCCAAAGCGGTGCAGGAGTTACTCATCAGCAAGGGGATCGTTAACATAGTGATTGTCGTGGAAAACCCAGACATTACCATCAGCATGGATTTAGAGACTATCAAGGAGATTAACAGGCAGGCGGGGACGGATGTCAATATCACCGCCACCCGCGTGAGCAGCAGCAAGCTCACCGGAGATGCTAAGGCAGCTATCGGCACCCGCCCCGTATTTGACTTAAAGGTCACTTCTGGCAGCGGAAAATCCATACAGAGCTTTGGAGCGGGCAGAGTATCCGTTACCATTCCCTATTCCCTTGGCGCAAACGAAAAGGCCGGGAACATCCAGGCGGCCTATGTGGACGCAAATGGCAGGGTACAGTGGCTGGTCAACTCCGCCTATGACAGCATCAATAACGTACTTCTCTTTTCCACCGGTCATTTCTCCGTCTACGGAGTCGGCTGTCAAAAGGACGTAGCCGGCTTGACGGATGTGGAAGGCCATTGGGCCAAGGATGACATTGCCTTTGCTCTTAACCGTGGATTGCTCAGCGGTACCCTGCAGACGGCATTTGGTCCAAATATGGCCATGACCGAGGGAATGTTTGTCACCGCCTTCGGACGGCTGGCAAATGCTGACGTGAGCGCCTATCAGAAGAACAGCTTCATCAATGCGAAGAAGGACGACTGCTACACAGACTACATTGAGTGGGCAAGCAAAAATGGGATCATCAATAGTTTCGGTGAGGATCAGTCCGTTCTGGATCAGACTGTCACCCGTGAGCAGATGGCGGTCATGATGAGCAGCTACGCGAAGACCATCGGCTATTCGTTACCGAAGGTTCATGCAGAAAACATCTTTGCGGACAATGACAGCATCAGCGCCTATGCGAAGGAAGCAGTGAAGCAGCTGCAGATGGCAGGCATCATCAGCGGCAAAAGCGGCAATCTCTTTGATCCGCAGGGGATGGTTACAAGAGCCGAGGCGTCGGCAATGCTTCGCCGCTTTGTGGAGCTGACGATTTCCAGCGACACAGCGCAGGGCTGGACAAAGAACGATTCCGGCGAGTGGATGTATTATGAGAACGGAAAATCGTTACAGATGAGACACTCAAGGTACCGCAGCAATAAAAAACTCCAACATACCCAAAAAAGACGCACAGATTGAAGCTTTCTCTGTGCGTCTTTTTTATGATTATTGAAAATTATATGCTGTTACAATGCGTTCTCTTCCCTTTTGCTGATCATTATAGTATTCATAAAAGGAAATTCCTAAAAAGCTTCCGGTCATATTAATAACATTATGAAGCGCCCGCGCTGCATTGTAGCTGCGCTGGCCGGTTCTGCAGTGTAAATATACCGGTTTATCTTTTGGAATTTCATCGATTCTATCCCTGAGCTCACTCAAAGGAATATTGATGGCTCCTTTGATATGCCCACTCTTAAATTCATAGCGCTCTCGTACATCAATAATCGTACTTTTATTTTCAACAAGACCTCTTGCCTGATCAACATTCACCTGCTTAAAGTCACCGTTTAAAAGATTGGATCCTACATATCCTGCATAATTTACAATATCCTTTGCCGTCGCAAACGGAGGTGCATAGCTGAATTCCAGATCCTTTAAATCTTCCACGGTTCCGCCAAACTTAATCACAGTCGCAACTGTATCGATGCGTTTTGTAACATCCCCTTTCCCAATTGCCTGAGCGCCCAAGATCTTTCCAGTCGGTACTTCAAACAATAATTTAAAATGCATTGGTTCCGCATCCGGCATCAGTCCTACCTTGTCCGACAATATCACACGGACAATATCATACTCGATTTTTAAGGAAAGTGCCTGAATTAAGGATTCATTCAATCCGGTAGACGCACCATGATATTCAAATACTTTAATTGCAGAGGAACCGATATATCCTTTGTTCCCCACACTCCTATGGTTGATATGATCCGCAGCTGCTCTTGCCTGCTTTAAAGCAGGACCCGCCAACGATAATTTTGTCATGGTATGAGTCAATGCATGATAAACCTCGATTGCATCGCCAACCGCATAAATATTCGGATCACTTGTCAGATAATTTTTATCCACTTTAATAGCACCGGTTTCTCCAATTTTAAGACCCGCTTCCTTTGCAAGATAGGTTTCCGGTGATACACCAATTGCCATTACAACAGCACCGGCATCTATTGCTTTCCCTGAGTCTAAAATAACTTGATTCTCTTCGAATCTCTCTACCTTTTCTCCGACAATTAAGTTTACCTGATGATCAATCAGCACTTTATGAAATATTTGAACCATATCATAATCAAACGGTCTGAGTATCTGATTGGCTGCTTCTATCAGAGATACTTTGTACCCTGCTTCACTTAAATTCTCAGCAACCTCAACTCCAACGTATCCGCCACCGATCACCGTAATGTCCTTTTTGTCCATTTGTTTTGCAAATTGATTCAATTCATCAATATCAGCCACATTCCGTACTGTAAATACAGTTACATTTTCAATACCCGGAAGCTTTGGCACAATCGGCGACGCCCCCGGTGATAATATCAATTTATCATAGTTTTCCTTATACTCTTCGTCGGAATTAATGTTCCTAACCGTTACGGTTTTCTGTTCCCGGTCGATTGCGATCACTTCACTATGGATTCGTGCCTCAATATTGTATTGCTTTAAAAACAGCTCCGGATTCATTAAAACCAAATCCTCTGCCTCCTGAATCATACCGCTCAGATGATAGGGAAGCGAGCAATTAGAAAATGAGACATGAGAGCCTCTTTCAAACATAATAATCTGATCTTCTTCACTGTTTCTTCTGAGCCTTGCCGCCGCTGATGCCCCACCGGCAACTCCGCCAACAATTAAAATCTTTCGTGCCATCACAGTTCCCTCCTGTGTAAATTATTATTTTTTCTTTGTTCCTACATAGGAACCCATGCCGCCGGCCACATTAATCACCTGAAAGCCTTGCTTTGCAAGTACCCTTACAGCCCCTCCGCTTCTTACGCCTGACTGACACAAAAGATAGTAGGCCTTATCCTTTGCCAGATATTTCTCGGGGCCTGCTAACAAGTCACCCATTGGTATATTCTTAGCGGTCTGTAAGCTCCCGCTCTTATACTCATACGGTTCTCTTATGTCAATCAGCTCCACCTTTCCAATTAGGTTGTCCATATCATTTACATGAACCGATTTACTGTCGTCTTTCCTAAAAAAATCAAACATCTTAGTTTCTCCTCTTTTTTATGATTTTATCTGTATCGTTATCTTTTAACTTTCCTATCAACTTTATTATATAGAATTTTTTATTCAAATCTGTGACCTTATCACACAATACATACAAAATTCAATCCTGATTAGGGGAGAAAAAGAAAACATTAACTGTTCTCCAGCAGCTCCTTGCGGTACTGCATCGGGGTCATGTTCTCTGTTTTTTTGAATACCTTGCTGAATACGCGGTAATCGTGAAAGCCTGTTGCTTCCGCGATTTCAGCCACGGGAAGCGCGGTCGTCAGCAGAAGCGTTTTGGCTTTCTCCATCCTGACCGTCGTTAGATATGCCAGGAAATTCACGCCTATTTCATTTTTAAAAAGCTGGCTGATATATTGCGGGCTTAAATGAAATTCCCCGGCCAGGTGACGCAGACTGATATCTTCGGCCAAATGATTCTGGATATATTTTGTGATCGAAAAAATCAACCGCTCCTCCCTTTGCTCGCCCACAGGCTGCGCGGAGGACTTTTGCTGGTATAAAACGACCTTCAGGTTGTCGATGACGGCTCCAAATTCCTCATAATTGACAGGCTTTAAAATATAATCGGTAATTTTAAGGCGGATCGCCTGCTGGCAATAATTAAAATCATCATATCCGGAAACAACGACAAATGCGATATTCGGATGCTTCCTTCTGCTCAGCCGGATGACCTCCAGACCGCTCATGATCGGGATATTGATATCCATGATCACGATATCGGGACACAGGCTGTCAATCCGGTTCACCGCTTCCAGGCCGTCCGCAGCCTCGCCGATAATTTCGCAGTCGTGCGCTCCCCAGTCAAACAGCCGTTTAAAGCCCTCCCGTATCATAATTTCATCATCCACCAGCAGTACCTTTAATCTTTTCAAATTTCTGCCCGCCTTTTCTAATCCACTTGTTTTCCTAATCCACCTGGTTTTCCCGCATCAAACAAACCTTTACCGCACCGCTTGAATGCCTTCCTTCAATCGAGCAGTCGATCAAAATTTCCAGCTTCGGGCCCTCGGCGCCGTCCGCGTTAAATTCAAACACCGTTTCCGCATAAACGCCGCTCAGATTATTCAGCGGCAGCATCACGCTGCTTCCGTTCAGCATTTCCACGCCCGCCGGCAAATAGGCGCGGATTTTCACCCACTGCTGTTCATTTAAATAGAACGCGTTATAGACCCGGACTTTTATTTTTCTTGTTTCTCCCCTGCGGTAAAAAACGGAATCTCCGTAATCTACAAATACCTTGAAAGCAGGAAACTCATAACGCACGACATGGGAGGAAAGCGCGCACAGCTCGCCCACGGTCAGCTCGCCGTTTTTACAATGGGAATTCATGCGGTATAAATACTCCTGCGACCGCTCGCAGAGCAGCTCCTCTCCTTCTTTGCAATCGATGCTCATCCCGCCTTCTGCAAAGATATCGCATAATTCCTGCCCCAAAAAGGACGGCATCGTCCGAATCACTCTTTCTGTCAGCTCAGTCGCCGTTTCCGGCACCCATATTCCCCTGCTCGTCTTATCGATGCAGAGCGTCGCGATTTTATCGTCGAGCGGAGCCTTCCATCTGTCCGGAAGTGCTTTTTCTCCATTGAGAATGCCCAGCAGCGCTCCGAGCGTTGCACATGTGCAGTCCGTGTCCTCTCCGAAGGAATTCGCGATGACGATGCTGCGTCCGAAATCTCCCTCGCCGTACAGCCATCCGGCAATCACAAACGCCACATTCTCCGGCGCGTCAAAACCCGGCTCGCCCAGCGCCATGCCCTCATTTCCCTCTTTCTTGATTTCCTTGAGCTTGATTCCCTGAATGCCGAACGTGCCCGGCGCAGTATTGTGAATCTGCCTGCGGGCCTCCAGCGCGTCTACCTTCTTTTCATAGCATTCACACGCTTTTCTTACCGTCCTTGCCGTCGCGCTGTCCTCCGGAATATAGGTGAGCGCAATATCAATCAGCTTTTTCGGATCGCTCTCGACAAACGCCGCGCTCTGCAGAGCCGCGCAGAACACTTCGCCGTACATGCCCTCGCCGCTATGATCCACGATCGCGTCCTCATAGGCATAGCGAGCCGCGATTTCCGGATGCCCCGGCGCCAGACACGCCCATATTTCAGAGCGGATAAAGCATCCGCAGCTATTTCCATAGGTATTGTCGGTCACTCCCGATAAGGGCGGTCGCAGGCCTGCCCTGAGATTCGCCTTGCCCGTTCCGTACTCCACCCAGTTCGGAATAATATAGGAAAGCCAATACTCTCCCAAAATAGCGGCGTTGACCGTTCTTCCGTATTTCTCTACGGCAGCCAGCCATATGATCTGTAGATCCAGATCATCATTGGGCGGCGGTCCCATCGTCAGATCCTGCGTGTAAAAATCAACCTCGTTCACCTGCCTGAAGCACTCAAACGGAGCGCCCAGCACGCCTCCGATATTTTTTCCGGTCCAGCAGCCCTTTACTTTATCTTTATAAACATCAAATGTAAGCTTCTTCATCTTAACTTCCTCCTAATTGTCCTCTTTTCCGATCCGCAGCAGGATATGTGCCGTCACGCCTGCCGTTTCGTTTTCCGTATACGAAAGGCCGCACTCCTCTCCGCAGAGCATTTTAATGCGCCTTTGCACATTGCTGATCCCGATGCTGTTTTTATTTTCCGCATTCAGCATTTCCGGATTTTGGTCGTTCAAGCTTTCTTCAATCCGTTTTTTAACAGCCTCATTAAACCCTACGCCCGTATCCATAATTTTGATTTCCATGTATTCCGGCGATGCTTCCATGCGGTGCGCCGCAATATTCACCCCGCCCCGGTAGCCTTTATTCCTCAAGCCGTGCAGCAGACTGT
>CAZBRY010000086.1:7394-9631 GCA_964494285.1 uncultured Lachnospiraceae bacterium | reverse complement strand
CCGGCAGGCACATTGGAAGGAGGCTGGACGCTTGCTTTCTTAAATCCGGAAATCAGGGAGGCTACCGGTTGGCTATTTACGTGGAAGAGCTTTCTTTTGATTGTCATTTTAGTACTGTCGATGGGCGTATACAGGCCGTTTTGCAAATATTTATGTCCGTTAGGCGGGATTTACGGCTTGTTCAATCCGATCGCCTTTTACAGAATTGCGATCGATGAAGAACGCTGCACGAAATGTAAAGTATGCAGAAAGGCTTGCCCGATGGATATTCCGGTATATGAGACGCCAAACAGTATGGAATGCATCCGCTGCGGGGAGTGCAAGGCGTCCTGTCCGCATCAGGCAATCACGATCGGCTTCGGCCAAAAAACAGCTTTGGAGGGAAACGTACATGACATGTGAGTTTGCGATCGCGGTACATGCGCTTGTTTTTTTAAATCATAAAGGGTGCTGTTTGAGCAGTGAAAAAATTGCGGAAAATGTATGCACAAATCCGGTCACGGTGCGAAAGGTGCTTGCCAAATTGAAAAGGGCGGGTCTGGTAGAGACAAAAGAGGGCGTCGAAGGCGGTTCCTGCTTCGTCAAAAACCCGGCGCGGGTGACGCTTGCACAGATCTGCACCGCCATGGATGAAATTCCCGTCACTGTTTCGAAAAGAACGGGCTATCAGGATCGAAACTGCCTGCTCTCCTTAGGCATGGCAGATATGATGGAAGATATTTATGCCGATATGAATGCGCAGTGCTTGGAATATTTGGAAAAAACGACAATCGCGGATATCGAGCGAAGAATTTTTAGTTGAAGCAGAAATTTATTTAGAGTATACTATATTTGGCAGGCGGTTGCGCAAACGACGGCCTGAATTGATAAACGTGCCGGTCTGATACCGGCGGTTCGGAGGAACGTATGATAGAAGGAGCGCAGGGAGAAGCAGACATACTGGCCGTCATTCCGGCCAGGAGCGGATCGAAAAGCGTTGTGGATAAGAACATCCGTCTGATTGACGGGAAACCGATGCTTGCGTACTCAATTGAGCATGCAAAGCAGTCGCGCTATATTAACCGCGTGATTGTCAGTACGGACAGCGAATCTTATGCCAGGATTGCAAAGGAGTATGGAGCCGAGGTTCCTTTTTTACGCCCGGCTGAATATGCGACGGATACGGCACTCGATTATGACGTGTTTTATCATGCACTGACATTCCTCGAACAAGAAGAAAATTACATTCCAGAGCTGGTCGTGCAGCTTCGGCCGACCTATCCGATCAGGGATGCAGAGGATATCGACCGGATGATCAGGCAGATGCTTGCGGATGAAACGATCGATTCCATGCGCTGTATCGCACCCGCGAAGGAGATTCCTTATAAAATGTGGCTGTGCGAGGAGCCGCAAACGGTCGGCTCCGATTTTAGCATACTGCGTCCGCTGATCACTGAGATCGAGGAATGCTACAATATGCCTCGCCAGGAGCTTCCCAAGGTGTATTATCAAAATGCCTGCATTGATGTGATCCGGACAGAGGTCATCACAAAGCAGCATTCCATGTCTGGGAATAAAATCATGGGCTATCAGATGAAGGAGAATTTTGATATTGATACGGAGGAGGAGTTCAAGAAAGCCGAAGAATTCCTAAGAATCCGAAGCGGCGGCAAGCGATTTGTGTTCGATATTGACGGTGTGATTGCAGGATTTCGAGCCGGACTCGATTATGATGCGTCGCCGCCTAATCGGGAGATGATAGAAATTATCAATCGGCTGTATGAATGGGGAAATGAAATTATTCTGTTTACTGCGCGCGGTTACGTGACGGGCATTGACTGGAGAACGGTGACCGAGCGGCAGATGAAAGACTGGGGACTTCACTATCATGAGCTTCATTTTGGCAAGCCGAATGGTGATTATTATGTAGATGATAAAATGCTGGATATGAACTGGCTTTATGAGTGCTTTTCAAGGAAATAGAGGTGGCGAAATGAAAAAAATATTAGTGGTCGTGGATATGCAAAAGGATTTTATTGACGGCGCGCTGGGAACGCCGGAGGCTGTGTCGGTGTTTCCAAGGGTCATAGAGAAAATAGACTCGATGGAGCTGGGGGAAGCGGTGCGGCTTTGGAGCGAGGAAGAGGATATTGAGGACATTACGCTTGTTGGACTTTGCACAGATATTTGTGTCATTTCCAATGCGCTGATTTTAAAGGCGGCTGTGCCTGAAATACCGATTATCGTTGATTCTGCGT
>CAZBRY010000086.1:0-7294 GCA_964494285.1 uncultured Lachnospiraceae bacterium | reverse complement strand
GCGCTGATTTTAAAGGCGGCTGTGCCTGAAATACCGATTATCGTTGATTCTGCGTGCTGTGCGGGAGTAACGCAAAAGAGTCACAAAAACGCGCTGGAAGCGATGAAAATGTGTCAGATAAAAATCGTATAGCCAGGGGAAGGACGCAGACGATCAATGAACACAAAAGAACTTTTTCAAAAAAATATAGAGGCAATCGACCTTGTTAATTATATGGTTCTGCTGTTTTATAAACAGAATTTTAACAGGGGCGATCGGTTGTTCCCTGCGTGGATACAGAATTTTTCTGCCCTTGTGGGGACTTTTTTTTCTGAAAAAGATTATTTTAACGCCCACGGTATGATTGCGGAGGAAGCTGAGATTGCAGATATGCTGAAGGCGCTCATGCGGGCGCAAGAACAGAAGGACTATGTGCTGCTGGCAGATCTACTGAAGCTGCGAGTGCTGCCATTCCTCTATTCTTTGCAGGAGATTATCCGGCAGCGGGAGGAAACACCTTTATTTTTGGATTACTTCCAGACAAATCTTACCGAGCTGGAGAAAATACAGCCTGCACTTGCGAGCCGGTTGAAGATCCGGCGCGGTGATCAGCTGCTGCTGTCATTAACGGATGAAGGAAAGCATTGCACCTACGAGCTGGAGCAAACCTCTCAGGGTGCGCCGACCTTGAAGGTTACAGATCAAAAAGGTTCTTATTATTTTCATAGCAATGAAAGTCCACTTTTAGAGGCTCGTCTGTTTGCCTCGAATTATTACGAGGAGCAGAAGGAACAGTACTGCATTTACGGGATGGGGCTTGGTTATCATGTCCGTGCGCTTAATGCGGAATGTCGGGGCGGTGTGCCGCTCACCGTATATGAAAGTGATCTGAATATGCTTGTATTTGCGATGCAGGCGGCAAACTTTGTTCCACTGCTGCAAAAGGAGCTGTGCCTTGTTTATGATCCGGATTTTATGCTTATTATGAAGGCCCTTCAGAGTTCCTCTGAAGCTCCTGTTATCCATTATCCGTCGCTTCGGAATATTTCTCAGGAAGCTGTTAAGAAACGGATGGAAGAGCTGTTTGTGCAGGACAGTTCCATTCGTAACCAACGCGGTGAGATGTTTTCCAACTTCCAAAATAATATTGTCAATTGCAGACACGAGGTTGGGGAGCTAAAAGAACAAATAGAGGGAAAGGATGTGTATCTTGTGGCAGCAGGTCCCTCTTTAGATAAAAATGTTGCGATGCTCAAAGAAAAGCCGAATAATGCAGTGATCCTTGTCGTCGGGACGGCATTTCGAAAGCTGCTTGCCGAAGGGATCAGACCGGATTATGCGGTATTTTTGGATGCGGCAGAGAGAATGTATGCGCAGCTTGCGGGATTGGAGAAGGAGAGCGTGCCGCTGCTGATTGCGTCTACGGCATGCAGGCGGCTGGCCGAAAATTATCAGGGGCCGACCTATCTCATTTGCCAGAAGGGGTTTGAGGAGGCCGAACGCTATGCGAAGGAGCACGGCTACATGACGTACATGACGGGCGGTTCGGTCGCGACAATCGCATTTGATATCGCACTTCGCCTTGGAGCAAAAAGAATCATTGCTATAGGGCTGGATTTGGCTTATACTGGGAATAAGCTTCATGCGGTAAGCGCCGGACAACGCGAGCTGTCGGGAGATCTAACCGGACTCATCCCGGTAAAGGCAGCAGAGGGCGGAGAGGTCTATACGACACAGGCGATGGAAATATACCGCCAATGGTTTGAAAACAGGATTTCACAGGCCACCGCTGAATTTCCGAGAGAAGAGCAGCCGGAGTTGATCAATGCGACTGAGGGCGGTGCTTATATTGCAGGCATGAAGTACTGCACGCTGCAGGATGTAATCGATGAAACACAGCGGTAATCATTATGGCAGCGCTGCAACCATAATAGAAAAGGAATAAGCCAATGAAACAGTATGATTATTTGATTGTAGGAGCCGGTTTGTTTGGTTCGATTTTTGCTTACGAGATGAGTAAGGCGGGGAAAAGGTGTCTGGTCATTGACAAAAGAAGCCATATCGGCGGCAATGTTTACACGGCGGAAACTGAGGGTATTCACGTTCATGTGTACGGTGCTCATATTTTTCATACAAGCGATCAGGCTGTATGGGAATATATGAATTCCTTTGTTGAATTTAACCGCTATACGAATTCCCCTGTGGCGCGCTATCGCGAGGAACTTTATAACCTTCCGTTCAATATGAACACATTTCATGCGCTTTGGGGTGTCAAAACACCGCTTGAGGCAAAGGAGAAAATAGAGGAGCAGAAGGCCGCCGCGCTAAGTGAGACCGGTTGTGAAGGGGATGCGATGGCAGAACCAAAGAATCTGGAGGAGCAGGCGATTCGTCTTGTTGGAAAGGATATTTACGAAAAGCTAATTAAGGGTTATACGGAAAAGCAGTGGGGAAAGCGTGCGACAGAGTTGCCGTCATTTATTATTAGGCGACTTCCGGTTCGCTTTACCTATGACAATAATTATTTTAATGACAGGTATCAGGGGATTCCCAAAGGTGGCTACACGAAGATTGTCGAGAAAATGCTGGCGGGCATTGATGTGAGATTACAGACAGACTTCTTTTCGGATCGGGCTGCCTATCAGGCGCTTGCTCAGAAGGTTGTATTTACAGGTATGATTGACGAATTTTTTGAATACCGTTTCGGAGAGTTGGAATACCGGAGTTTACGGTTTGAGACAGAAACGCTGGACATGGATAATTTCCAGGGGAATGCGGTTGTAAACTATACGGAGTATGAGGTACCGTATACGCGTATTATTGAGCATAAGCATTTTGAGTTTGGCACGCAGGAAAAAACGGTCATTACGAGGGAGTATTCCGCGGCATGGAAAAAGGGCGATGAGCCTTATTATCCGATGAACGATGAAAAGAACAATACGCTGTTTGGAAAATACAAGGCACTCGCGGATGCCGAAGAAAATGTGATTTTTGGCGGCAGGCTCGGCGAATATAAATACTATGACATGCATCAGGTTGTGGCGCGTGCGCTTGAGGCCGTGGCCGAACAGCAAAATAAAAACTAAAGGAATGCGGCAACTGCTCCGATAAATGAGTAGAAGGAGGGATTATATATGGAAGATATTAGAGTGAGGCAGATGGAAGCGCTGAAAATGGCAGATGAATATTTAGAAAAGTTGATTCCGAATATGGAAGCGCTGATCGAAGAGCTGAATGGAGAAGAAAAAGAGGACACGCAGGAGTATTTAAACCAGGTGATTGAAGGTCTGAATTTTATGATCGAGACGTTCAATGTCACGATGAGCCTGATTAATGAGGATAAAACGGTCATCGACAAAGATGAGATTAACCGAGTGGTGCTCAATTTGAGCGATGCGATGATTTCTAAAAACTATCGTCAAGCGGCAACCATTATGGATAGCGGCATTCTCCCTTTTTTAAAAGCACTGGCTCAGTCCGCTGCATTATATTGTTAGACCGTTCCTAACAATAGCTACTGAACATCATACCACTGTAGTTGCTTGTAATATAGGGGCTCGCAAAGGAATGTCCCGGATTTTTATAGGCGACAATGGTCTTTTGCGTATACTGCATCGGATTCAACGAAATCTGATTGGTCTTATTGAGAATGTTTCCGGTAAAGTTTTTGATGCTTTTGAAACGATCAAGTGCATCTTCCTCCTGCGCCGTTTGTTGCAACAGATTTTTGTCAAGAGAAATGTGCCCGTCATCTTCAACAACAAGTCCGATCGATTCCAAATCATTTTCATAGAGAGAGGAGATATTGGTCATCTCTTGAATTAACTTTTTCGAATACGGCTGCCTCTCTAAATAGGCCGCCGCTTTTTGTAGAAATGAATTATAGCCCTCTACAAGGTGGCTGACGTTTTCTGTAATTGAGTCAATATCCGTTTTTAAGCCAATCGAAGAAGACGCCCCTTCAGCACTGACACCGTTCAATGAGAGTTCAAATACCCGATCAATCGTGAACTGGTTAGAAAGCGTGCTCCGCTCTTCCCCATTTAATATAAAAGAAGAGTTGCAGGGATATTGAGTGGTGCGATTGATATCGAAGTAATCGACAGCGCCTGTTTTTTTACTTGTCTTATTGTCCGAAACCTGGAACAGCGTCTCGGCGTCACCGCGTAAGCCGGTTTCGGTAGATTCAAGCATGAGCGCGACATTCCCATTGTTATCATAGATCGTTGATGCCTGCAGTCCGATATTGGATTTGGTAATCAGTCTTGCAAGCTTTTCTTCGATCAGGCGGTTCGTGTCACCATCGTTAATATTAAATTGAAATTCATAGTCCATGCCACGAGAATGAATATCAAATGAATACGTGTCTGATTTTAAATCCATTCCGTTTTCAGGAAGGAAATTTCCGATATTCTGCTGGCTTTTCGCAAGCTGTTTTACTTCTATTTCAAAGGAAGCAACCTCTTCAACACCATCGGCTTTGCCGGTGTAGGATGCAGTCACAATGTCCTCGTTGCTGGAAGAGACCACTTTTTTGCTTAGCAGGTCCGTGCCGTCGTCAATTGATAAAGAAGAAATAATGTTTTTCAAAGTACGACTGCTCTCTTTTAGACCCACAGCGAATTCTTGTGTCTGCGAGCTTTTATCAATTAGAAACAGAGGGGATTCTTTATTCAATTTAATAATGGAATTATAAACACTTCGTAACTCGCTCTTTTTATGGGTATCGTACTTGGTGTTCGTACCCGACGGCGCATACGTTGTCATGAAATGATTGTATACAGTATTTAAAGCAGCAATGTTAGCCATGTCACCCCCTCCTTTCCTCCTTGAAATTCGCATCCGGCAAAATCAATTTTACCGTTTCTTAATTGCGGTAAGCCACAATTAAGATGCGTGGGCGTAAAAACCTACTCTTATATTTATATGATATTCTATTTTTGCGAAATTTGCAAGTGCTTTTCCCATCTGTTTTTGCGCTTTTTACGCGTTTTCCTCATTCCTTTCTAACCACCCTCCCCTTGCACATTCCAGTATTTACCGATTTACTTTTCTTGAAATTATGATATGATTTGATTGTAACAAATACGTAATAAATTTAATTAATTTGTAACAAAAGGAAAGAGAGGAAGAATTATGAGTTTATTATCCACTGCATTACTCACATCTACTTTAGTAGGGACCGTATGCGCAGGAACTACGAACGGGCTTCCCTGCAACACGCAAATGATAAATTGCAATACAAATACCTGTATCACAGCCTCCTGTGATACGCTGAGCAAGCTGGACCTGAATTCTCTGCTGTCCAAGTCCAATGTAAAGGTAATATACGGGAAAAATTGTATTGTAGGTACGGACGGAAGCAAAAATTGCGCCGGCACCCAGACGGGCAGCGGTACCCAGACCGGCACCGGAACCCAGACAGGCGGCGGCACCCAGACCGGCACTGGAACCCAGACAGGTGGCGGCACCCAGACAGGCACTGGCACCCAGATCGACACCGGTTATGCCGCGAAAGTAGCGGAGCTTGTTAATGTGGAGCGTGCAAAATACAATTTGCAGCCATTGACATTTGATTCTGCGATTAGTGCAGCGGCACAGGTTCGAGCAAAGGAAATTACAACGAGCTTTTCCCATACGAGACCGAACGGTTCTTCTGCGTCTACGGTATTGGGGGAAAACGGAATTTCCTACAGAGGATACGGCGAAAATATTGCATGGGGGCAGTCTACTCCTGAGGAAGTAGTAAACGCATGGATGAATTCGTCAGGGCATCGCGCCAACATCTTAAATAAGAAATTTACGAACATTGGTGTAGGCTATTATGTAAAAAATAATACTGCATATTGGACACAATTATTTACTTACTAAAGCAGGAACGAGCAGATGAATCACCAAAATAGGGAGGGAATTTCAGTGGGCCGGGAAGGCCGAAGGGATTCCCTCCCTATATGATTTACACGATATGATTGAGCGTGAAAAATCAGTTGACGATAGGGGGTGATTATGATATAGTAATTAAACGAGATAAGGATTTAGGTCTTTTTTTTATGCTCAAAAAGGAAACTCTGTTCTTATTTGATCGGTAAATATTACAGCATGCGCGGAGGTGGATAAAATGCGTACAAGAATTACACTTGCTTGCACAGAGTGCAAAAATCGTAACTACGATACAACAAAAGACAAGAAGGCTCATCCGGATAGAATGGAAACGAAGAAATATTGCAAATTCTGCAAGGCACACACTTTACACAAAGAAACAAAGTAGGTGAAGGCTATGGGTGAGACAAACAATAACAGCAAAGGCACTGCAATCAAAAAAAGCAAAGGTTGGTTCAAGGGTCTGAAGTCGGAGTTTGGCAAGATTATATGGACGAGCAAACAGGAAGTTGTAAAGCAGACGGTTTCGGTTGTGGCTATTTCTGTTGTTTTGGGACTTATTATTGCCGTAATTGATAAGATTCTTCAATATGGTATTGATTTTCTGGTTACGCTGTAAAGGAGAGGAACGATGGCAGATACAAATAGTACGGAACCAAACTGGTATGTTGTGCACACTTATTCAGGTTATGAGAATAAGGTAAAGGCAAATATTGAGAAGACCAT
This sequence comes from uncultured Lachnospiraceae bacterium, assembly GCA_964494285.1. GTDB lineage: Bacteria > Bacillota > Clostridia > Lachnospirales > Lachnospiraceae > JAEYFP01. The sequence goes on along the minus strand of CAZBRY010000086.1, from coordinate 709 downwards.
AGAGAACAGACATCTGGAAGACGAGATTCTGGAGGTAAGGGTTCCGATGCAGGATGTTACGGAAATGAAGAATGGTACGAAGAAAACGGTTGCCAAGAAAATGTTTCCGGGCTATGTCTTGATTAATATGATTATGAACGATGTCACATGGTATGTCGTAAGGAATACGCGTGGCGTAACAGGCTTTGTTGGTCCGGGAAGCAAGCCGGTGCCGCTGTCTGAGGTGGAGATGAAGCCGCTCGGTATCAAGACTGAGAAGGTATTTATCAATTTCGAGGAGGGTGATACGGTTTCGGTTGTTGCGGGTGTATGGAAGGATACGATTGGCGTTGTTCAAAGAATGGATATGAGCAAGCAGACCGCCACAATCAATGTGGAGCTGTTCGGCAGAGAAACGCCGGTTGAAATCAGTTTTGATGAAATTAACAAAATGAACTAAGAAGAGCAACAAAAGAACCAAGAAGAGTAACTATGGAAACGAAGTTCCTGGGATTATTTCCTATTTCTTTGGCGCGGTTCGCGTCAGACGGACATATTTCTGTCCGATATAGATATCCTTAGAACTGTGGGAGGGAAATCGTTCCCGCCACTACCACATTTTATCAGGAGGTGCCAAAATGGCAAAGAAAGTAACAGGATATATTAAATTACAGATTCCTGCCGGCAAAGCAACACCGGCTCCGCCAGTCGGTCCTGCACTTGGACAGCA
>CAZBRY010000085.1:2334-10184 GCA_964494285.1 uncultured Lachnospiraceae bacterium | reverse complement strand
ATATAAGAAGCTTGCGCGGGTTTTGAATCGGGCGCGGACACTCCCGGGGAAGCACGAAGTGCTGATCGGAACGGAACAGCTGGATAAGGTGATCGCAATTGATCAATCTCCGATTGGCCGGACACCCCGTTCCAATCCGGCCACCTATACAGGCGTATTTGACCAGATTCGTGATTTGTTTGCTTCTACGGCGGAGGCGAAGGAGCGCGGCTATAAAAAGGGACGTTTCAGCTTCAACGTAAAGGGTGGACGCTGTGAGGCTTGCAGCGGCGACGGAATCCTTAAGATTGAGATGCATTTTCTTCCTGATGTTTATGTGCCGTGTGAGGTTTGCGGCGGTAAGCGCTATAACCGTGAGACACTTGAGGTGCGCTACAAAGGAAAGAATATTTATGATGTATTAGATATGACGGTTGGGGAGGCACTGACTTATTTCGAGAATGTGCCTTCGATCCGGAGAAAAATCGAGACGCTCTATGATGTCGGCCTGTCGTATATCAAGCTTGGACAGCCGTCCACGACGCTGTCCGGAGGAGAGGCACAGCGTATTAAGCTGGCGACGGAGTTAAGCAGGCGAAGCACCGGCAAGACAATTTATATTTTAGACGAGCCGACGACCGGGCTCCATTTTGCCGATGTTCATAAGCTCGTGGAAATTCTCCATAAGCTTGCGGAAGGTGGCAATACGGTAGTCGTGATAGAGCATAATCTGGACGTGATCAAAACGGCGGATTATATCATCGATATGGGGCCTGAGGGCGGCGACGGCGGCGGCATGGTGATCGCCCAGGGGACGCCGGAACAAGTCGCAAAAAACGAAGGGTCCTACACAGGCTGCTACATCAAAAAAATGATGGAGAAGCTAAAAAATAAAAAAGCAGCTAAAGTATTTTAAATTATATCCGATATATAGTATAAGAATTTGGGGAATGATTTTCATAATGATGCATGGAGGCACGAGAAAAGGACGGAACCGCCCTTCTTTTGTGTCTTTTTTATTATTTATGAAAATTATATAAAACCTTTGAAAATAGAATAGCTTTGCGGTATACTATAATCGTATGTTTGTGTTTATGATTTGAATTTTATGGTAAAAATGTAACTATAGAACCATTCGAAAGGGGAATATGATTATGGTTTATACCGATATAGGAATCGATCTTGGTACGGCGAGTATCCTTGTTTATATACGTGGGAAAGGCGTTGTGTTAAAGGAGCCTTCTGTTGTCGCGTTTGACAGGGATACAAATAAAATCAAGGCGATCGGCGAGGATGCAAGACTGATGCTTGGGCGTACACCGGGGAACATCGTGGCGGTCAGACCGCTACGTCAAGGTGTTATTTCAGATTATACGGTTACCGAAAAGATGTTAAAGTATTTCATTCAGAAGGCGATCGGAAAGAAGACCTTTCGGAAGCCGCGTATCAGCGTCTGTGTACCAAGCGGTGTCACAGAGGTGGAGAAAAAGGCGGTTGAGGATGCGACCTATCAGGCGGGAGCCAGAGAGGTTGCTATCATAGAGGAGCCGATTGCTGCCGCGATTGGTGCGGGCATCGATATCAGCAAGCCGTGCGGCAATATGATTGTGGATATCGGCGGCGGTACGACGGATATCGCGGTCATTTCTTTGGGCGGCACTGTCGTGAGTACATCGATCAAGATTGCCGGAGATGATTTTGATGAGGCGATCGTCAGATACATGAGGAAGAAGCATAATCTTCTGATCGGCGAGCGGACAGCCGAGGACTTAAAAATTAAAATCGGTGCCGCATTCAAGAGACCCGAGGTGGATTATTTAGAGGTGCGTGGGCGTAACCTTGTTACCGGACTTCCGAGAACTGTAAAGGTTTCTTCGGAGGAGACGGAGGAGGCGCTCCGCGAGACGACTTCTCAGATCGTTGAAGCGATCCACAGTGTGCTGGAGAGAACACCTCCCGAGCTTGCTGCGGATATCGCAGACAGAGGAATTGTTTTGACGGGCGGCGGCAGTCTTCTGCGAGGCCTTGAGGATTTGATTGCATACAAAACGGGAATCAATACGATGACGGCTGAGGATCCGATGACGGCAGTGGCGATCGGTACAGGTAAGTTCGTCGAGTTTTTGGCCGGATATTCGGACGAGTTGGATTAGAGCTGAATATGGCTCATACGTGGATGTCGTCGGATATGACTTAGTTAAGATACCGCGAGGAGGATACACATGGTAAAAGGGTTATATACTGCAGGTACAGGAATGATAAACGAGCAGAGGAGAGTTGACGTGCTGTCAAATAATATGGCAAACTCCTCAACGACCGGCTTTAAGAAGGAGGGCACCACCTCCGAAGCGTTTAAGGATGTGCTTGCCTATAAGATCAAAGATACTTCGGAGCCTTGGGTAGCGAAGCGCCTTGGCACGATGAACATGGGTGTAAAAATCGGAGAGAATTATACGGATTACAGTCAGGGGGCGATCCACGAGACGGGTAATACATTTGACATGGCACTATCCGGAAACGGCTTTTTTGCCGTGGAGTTCATGAGCAAAGGTGAGGACGGTGAACCTTCTGTGAAATATACGCGTGACGGCTCCTTTACCCTGAATGTCAATGGAGAACTGGTCAATAAAAACGGCGATTTTCTACTTGACGTTAATGGTGACCATATCGAGTTGGATCCGCTGCAGGATTTCAGCGTAGATCGGATGGGCATTATTCGTCAGGGAAATGCTGTTGTCGGACAGATTCAGATTACGGATTTTGAGGATTATGATTATCTTGAAAAATATGGAGAGAATTATTACCAGCCCGTCGAGGGCGCGCAGGAGCAGCCGGCAGAAGCGGCAGTCTATTCGGGATATCTCGAAAGCTCCAATGTGCAGGTCGTGCAGGAGATGGTAGATTTGATTAATTTTACCAGGGCATATGAGACGAATCAGAAGATGATACAGGCATTTGATGAGACACTTGGTACGGCCGTCAATCATGTGGGTAAGGTGTGATGATTGCGTTATAATTTAGATGCATTCTAATTGTGACATACAACTGATGGACGCATGAAAAAGGGAGGATATTTATGGTAAGAGCTTTATGGACAGCAGCATCGGGCATGATCGGACAACAAAACAATGTGGACACGATCGCGAATAATCTTGCAAACGTCAATACGACTGCTTACAAGACAGAGACAAATGAGTTTAAGTCTTTGCTTTATCAGACGATCCAGACGAGGACAACGACCGCTAACGGCGAGAACAAACCGGTTGGGGCACAGGTCGGGCTTGGCGTGCGCAACGCGGCGATCACTTCCCAGTTCAAACAGGGTTCTTTAATTGCCTCCGAAAACGACACGGCATTTGCGATTAATGGCGACGGATTTTTCGCGGTGGAAGGAGAGGACGGAGAGACTTATTATACGAGAAATGGTAATTTTCTTTTTTCAGTCGGCGCCAATGGGCAGATGACATTGTCCAACACAGACGGACTTCCGGTTTTAAATACAGCCGGAAACGAAATCACGATTCCAGCGGATTACATTTCAAGCAAGGTTGTAGTGGATACGGATGGACAACTTTGGTACCCGGACGCAGATAATAATCTGCAGATGGTTGCCGGCATGAAGATTGGCGTTTATCAATTCCAGAATGCTTCCGGACTTGAAAAGATGGGCGATACTTTATATAGTGTAACGGAGGCTTCGGGTGCGGCACTGAATGAGGAAACAAACGCAAACTTGAAAAAAAGTGAAATTCGTCAGGGTTATCTGGAAAATTCCAATGTACAGGTAGCGGATGAAATGGTTAATTTAATTATTGCACAGCGTGCTTATGAGATGAATTCCAAGGCAATTCAAGCCGCGGACACAATGATGCAGGAAGCAAATGAGCTTCGCAGATAGGGGGGTTGAATGGATATCAGTTCAATTTATAATAATTATATAGGTTCGACGGGACAGACCTCTCCTTCGACGAGCAGCGTGGAGAAAACGCTGAAATCCGATTTATCCAATGCAACCGATGAAGAGTTAATGAGCGTCTGCAAAGAGTTTGAGGCATATTTTATCGAGCAGGTGTTTAAGAATATGAAGGAGAGCATCGTGCCTGCAGAGGAGAGTGAAGGAGCGAATCAGACATTGCTTGATTATTACGAAGGAAATCTTATGACGGAATATGCAAAGAGTGCCTCGTCACAGCAGGAAAATGGACTGGCTCAAATGTTATATGAACAGATGAGACGGAATTACGAATGATAGAAAAGAAAAATCAAGTTTGAGTGACATATAGGAACGCTATAATCTGATATTGATATGGGTTATAGCGTTATTTTATAAAAGATGGAGTGGGAGCATGGATACGGTAAAGGGCTACATTGAGCATATCGTCTATAGAAATGATGAAAATGGGTATACAGTGCTGAATCTTGTTTCCGGGGCAAAGGAAATCACGTGCGTCGGATCGTTTCGCTATGCTGACGAGGGTGAAAATGTGGAGCTGGTGGGAGACTTTACTACGCATCCCCTCTATGGCGAACAGTTTTCCGTTAAAAGCTATGAAATCAAAGAGCCCGAGGACGCGGCGTCTGTTGAACGCTACCTTGGTTCGGGAGCAATTAAGGGAGTTGGGGCGGCTCTGGCAGCCAGAATTGTACGTGCCTTCGGAGATGAGACATTCCGCATTATTGAAGAGGAACCGGAGCGTCTGGCCGAAGTAAAAGGAATCAGTGATAAGAAGGCACGGGAAATTGCCATACAGGTCATAGAAAAGCAAGATTTACGAAAAATCATGGTATTTTTACAGCAATATGGTATTTCCAATACACTCGCCATGAAAATTTATCATCAATATGGATTGGAAGCCTATACAATTCTCCGTGAAAATCCGTATTTGCTCGCGGAGGACATTAACGGAGTCGGATTTCGTATTGCCGACGAGATCGCTTCACGCGTCGGTATCCATACGGATTCCGATTACCGGATCAGGAGCGGCATCTTATATGTGCTGTCCGGCGCCATTTCGGAGGGACATTGTTATCTTCCAAAGGAACTGCTGCTCAAACGGGCATCAGAGCTGCTTCAGGTGCCTGCGGAGCCTGTCTGGAACCAGACTACGAATCTTGCCATGGATAAAAAGCTTGTGATCAGAGAGCAGAATGAGGAGATTCTGGTCTACGCTAACAGCTATTATTATATGGAATTAAATTGCGCCAGACTCCTGCATGATCTGAATGTGGTTTCCGAGGAGGGTGAGGATGCGATCAAAAGAAAGCTACTACGCTTGATGAGTGATGCGGGAATTGATTTGGAGGAGCTGCAGCTTTCGGCGGTTGTCAAGGCGGTAAAGCATGGTGTAGTCGTCATCACGGGAGGACCGGGAACTGGAAAGACGACGACAATCAACATGGTGATTAAATACTTTGAGGCAGAAGGACTTGATATTTTGTTGGCGGCGCCGACCGGCAGGGCGGCAAAGCGCATGACGGAAACGACAGGGTATGAGGCTTCGACGATTCAGCGGATGCTGAAGTTGAGCCAGATACCTGATTCGGAGAGCAGAGGTTATTCGTTCGAAAAAAATGAAGAGAATCCGCTTGAAGCGGATGTCATTATCATTGACGAGATGTCGATGGTAGATCTGCCTTTGTTTGCGGCACTTTTAAAAGCGGTTTCTATTGGCACGAGGCTGGTTCTCGTGGGGGATACCAATCAGCTTCCCTCTGTCGGGCCGGGCTCCGTATTGAAGGATGTGATCGCTTCTGATTGTTTTCAAGTTGTGCGGCTGCAAAAGATATTCCGACAGGCTGAGCAGAGCGATATCATCGTGAATGCACATAAAATCAACAATGGGGAGCCGATTGCACTCAACAATAAGAGCCGTGATTTCTTTTTTCTAAAACGGGATGACGTCAATGTTATCATGAAAAACATGATTGTGCTCATCAGGGAGAAGCTTCCGGGCTATGTTCACGCGAAACCATATGATATTCAGGTGCTGACACCCATGCGCAAGGGAATGCTCGGTGTCGAGATATTGAACCCTATTTTGCAAAAATATTTAAACCCGCCTGATGATAAAAAAGAAGAAAAAGAGTATGGCAATATGATTTTCCGCGAAGGTGATAAGGTTATGCAGATTAGGAATAATTATCAGTTGGAGTGGGAAATCAGCAGCAGACATGGTATTCCAATTGATAGAGGACTGGGTATTTTTAACGGTGATATGGGGATTATTAGGTCAATTAATCATTACACGGAGCTGATGACGGTCGAATATGAGGAAAACCGTCAGGTACAATATCCTTTTGCACAGTTGGAAGAGCTTGAGCTTGCCTATGCAGTAACGATCCACAAATCGCAGGGAAGCGAATATCCGGCGGTTATCATTCCGCTTTTAAATGGGCCGCGAATGCTATTTAACAGGAACCTGCTTTATACGGGCGTGACGCGTGCGAGAGAATGCGTCACACTGATCGGAAGTGAGGAGCAAATCGAGCGTATGATTGAAAATGCTGATGAACAAAGGCGTTTCACAAGTCTTTCCGGGAGGCTGCAGGAAATGGATGGGGAGTGGAATGAAAATCAAGCTTTTTGAGGTGCTGCTGGACATGCTTTTTCCCAGAAGGTGTCCGGTTTGCCATGAAATTATAGTGCCGGCGTGCAGACGGGTCTGTGTGGACTGCGAGCAGAGACTGGTTCCCGTCACGGAACCCTATTGTATGAAGTGCGGAAAACCGGTCAGAAAAGAGGAAGAAGAATATTGCCGGGAGTGCAGGGGAAAGGAGCAAAGCTTTACCGAAGGGCGGGCTGTTTTTATCTATGATGAGATCATGAAAAAAAGTATATACCGTTTTAAATACGGCGGAAGACAAGAGTATGCAGCCTTTTATGCACATGAGATAGAACGATGCTTGGGAGAAAAGATCAGGGGATGGAGCGCGCAGGCACTGATTCCGATTCCACTGCATAAAAGCAGGCTGAACGGACGGGGTTACAATCAGGCGGAATTGATTGCGAAGGAGCTTGGAAAACAGACAGGGATTCCTGTTTATGGGAAATATATGAAACGGGTCAAACGAACGGCAGTACAGAAGAACTTAAATGCTGCGGAACGTGAAAATAATTTGAAAAGGGCTTTCAAAATAGAGAGAAATGATGTAAAATTAAAGTCAGTTATATTGATTGATGATATTTATACGACAGGAAGCACAATAAACGCAGCGGCACAGTGCTTACGGGAAGCGGGTATTACGAATATATATTTTATTGTATTGAGTATTGGAAGAGCTTTTTAGGAGGGACTGTCATGAATGTTAGAAATTGCAGAATGTGCGGGAGAATATTCAATTACACTGCCGGACAACCGGTATGCCCGGCTTGCAAAGAGAAATTGGAGATCAAGTTTCAGGAAGTAAAGAAGTATGTGCAGAATAGCAATGATACTTCCCTTATGGCTGTTGCAGAGGCTTGTGAAGTGGAAGAAGGGCAGATCAGGCAGTGGGTAAGAGAGGAGCGGCTTGTGTTTGCGGAAGGCTCTCCCATTGGAATTGAATGTGAATCCTGCGGGACATTTATCAGGTCTGGCCGTTTTTGTGAAAAGTGCAAGAACGAGATGGTAAACACATTGACGAATGCCGTAAAGAAACCAGATATAAAAATCCCACAGAAAAAAACGGATTTAAAAGACAATCCGAAAATGCGGTTTTTGGATAGTCGAGATTTTTAAATTAAGGATCGTATATTATGTTAAATGAAGAGCGAATTAGGCTAATGACCCGGATGGCGGCATTTGAGGAACGCGACGGAAAAAAGGATATTTCCGTCAGTGGTTATTTCAAAGGCGACTATATCAGCTTTCAAGTGCTGAAATCAGCGATTT
>CAZBRY010000085.1:0-2324 GCA_964494285.1 uncultured Lachnospiraceae bacterium | reverse complement strand
CGATTTATGCTACGTTTGGTTTCGCGGTCGGGGTTGTGATGTATATTTTGTATGACTTAGAGAAATTCCTAACAGAATTCTACAAGATGGATATTGTCGCGTTTTGTCAGGACATATTGGTGCGCTATGCGGCCGTTTTGGCGGTTTATTTGCTAATTTCCTATTTTGTGTATTCTTATCGTTATAATAAAGCGAAGAGGCATCTGAAAAACTATAGCATGCAGCTTCGCCAATTGTATGCGCTTTACGACGGCGAAGGAATACATCCGTCACAGCGCGGTTAAGGAAGGGATTTTGGGAAAGGATCGGAAACGATGACGAATTTACTTGTTATAAAGGAACAACTGATCAGAATATATGTCCGTTTTGAGGTATATATCACACCGGTTTTGAAGTTCCTGACAATGCTGTTTACCATAATCATTATCAACAGCAGTGTCGGATTTATGAATAAATTAAAGAATCCGGCCATAGTATTAATTGTTGCTTTACTTAGTTCGTTTATGCCGACGAACGTGATGATCCTGCTGGCAGCGCTGTTTGTTATTTTGCATATGTATGCATTATCACTGGAATGTGCCATTGTTGTGGGTCTTGTATTTCTTTTAATGTTTGTAATGTACTTCCGGTTTACGCCAAAGGATTCCATTGCGGTGCTTTTGACACCGCTTTGTTTTGCATTAAAGATTCCTTATGTGGTTCCATTGTCTATGGGTTTTGTGGGCGGACCGCTCTCCTGCATTTCGGTAAGCTGCGGTGTTGTCGTTTACTATATTTTAAATTATGTAAAGGACAATTCCGAGCAGCTTTCGGGTAGCGAGGATGCGGAAAATGCGATGTCCGGATTCAAGTACGTCATAGACAGTCTGATTAAGAACGAAACAATGATCCTGATGGTTGTAGCGTTTTCCGTCACAGTGATTCTTGTGTATATGATCAAGCGTTTGTCGACGAACTATTCCTGGAAGATTGCGCTCGGCGCCGGCGCTATCGTAAATATGCTGATTGTATTAATTGGCAGCCTGTCCATGGATGCTGATATCAGTGTTGTGGGCGCTATTTTTGGGATGCTTGTATCTGTGCTGTTTGTATTGATTCTGCAGTTTTTCATCTTTAATGTGGATTATTCGAGAACAGAGTATGTTCAGTTTGAGGATGATGAATATTATTACTATGTGAAGGCAATTCCGAAGCTTTCTTTAGAAGCGCCGCAGGTAAAGGTCAAAAGGATTAATCCGCAGAAAAACCCATCCAGATATTAAGGCTGGAAATAAGATTAATTTGATTTAGGAAGAGCTTGAATGGGACAGTTAATTGAACAATTTACTACATTTTCGGGACGGTATTTAACCTGGATATCCATGCCGAGCATTATGTGGACGGATGTTGTGGAAATTATCATTATTTCCTTTCTCGTTTATCATGTGCTTGTGTGGATCAAAAATACAAAAGCATGGTCATTAATGAAGGGTGTCATTGTCATCCTTTTATTTGTTCTTGTTGCGGCGATTTTTGGTATGACAACGATTCTTTGGATTACAAAGAATGTTTTCAGCGTTGCCATAACTGCAATGGTTGTCGTATTTCAGCCGGAGCTTCGTAAGGCATTGGAACAGCTTGGACGGAAGAATATGCTGGCTTCTCTCTTTCAGTTCGATAATACGAGAGTAGTGGGCGAACTGTTCAGTGACAGGACGATCAATGAAATTGTTCGGGCTTCCTTTGAGATGGGCAAGGCAAAGACCGGCGCTCTCATCGTCATTGAGCAGAATGATCCTTTGGTTGACTATGAACGGACGGGTATCATACTTGATTCGGTTGTATCCAGCCAGTTATTGATCAATATATTTGAACACAATACTCCGCTGCATGACGGAGCTGTTGTGATACGACAAAACAGGATTGTATCTGCCACCTGTTACCTGCCGCTTTCTGACAACATGGAGCTGAGCAAGGAACTGGGAACGAGGCATCGCGCCGGTGTCGGTATTTCTGAGGCGACGGATTCTCTGACCATTATTGTATCAGAGGAAACGGGCAGGGTATCCCTTGCTCTGGGCGGTGAGCTGTTCAGAAATGTGGATGCCGATTTGTTGCGCGAAAAATTACAGTTCATACAAAATAAAATAATAGAAGAAAAGAAATTCAGATTTTGGAAAGGCAGGTCGAAAAATGAAAAGCAAACTAACAAATAATGTCGGCCTGAAAATCCTTTCGGTGCTTTCGGCGATGTTTTTATGGCTTGTTGTTGTGAATGTGGATGATCCGGTTATCAGCCGAACATACTCGGGCATTCCGGTGGAGGTTGTAAACGGCAACGCAAT
>CAZBRY010000084.1:0-10341 GCA_964494285.1 uncultured Lachnospiraceae bacterium | reverse complement strand
CACCATCTCCTGATTATGCTTTGTAATAATCGCCCCCTCTGCCCCCAATATGTACCGGATGTTATATTCGGTCAGAATCTTGATTTCCTCTTCTCCGAAGCAAAGCAAAATTTCATCAATCAGTCCTCCTTCATTACGATGCAGAATCTGTATATCGCTCAAATCCAAAATTTCTTCCGGGAGTTCGGATACAAAATGATCCCCTTCCTTTTTAAAATGAGATTTTTATTTACAGCAAAACGTTCTGCAATTCTTTCCTTCATATGTATCAGCTGAGATGGATAGAACGACGTGCTCCAGCGATACCATGGCTCCTCGCTCTCATAATCCGTTTTATCAACGGAAAGAATATAGCTTGCAAAGCCGTCCTCTGTCGCAAGATCCAACGAAGCCCCCTGCCCTTCCTCCTCAATTAGCTTTACGGCCGCAATCGCATCCTCTCGCTTTCCAATATGCTGTGCCGTCAGATACGGTTTTCGCTCCTCTACATTGCCGCTCTCATCTCTCCACACCTCATCATTTGTCGTCTGACCGCAAGAAGTAGAAAAATAGTAGGTGCTTGCAATACTGCCCTGATAAATGACAACTCTTCCGCTTGTCTCCTTTACCGCTTTCATCGCCTCGGCAGACTCCGCCACATTGTTATAGACCTGATAACCGCTGCTGTCATCCACATCCGCATCATATTCCTTGTAGGCAGGATCCAGCATTTGCCTTATGGCATAACTTCTGGCGCATACGGCCTGTGCCTTAAGGGCTTCTGCAGGATAATCTGACGGCATTTCACTCGTTACAACAGAATATAAATACTCCTCAATCGGCAGTTCGTTGATCATGACGTAACCTGCATTTGTTTTTATGATTTCCAGACTGCCTCGGTAAGCCGGCGTACCCTGGTGCCTGCCAAGTGTAAGCACCTTGATCTGCCCGCCCGGCATATCCGAGGTGAATGTCGCCCGATCCGGCACCACCACATTATCTTCCTTCCCCGTCAATTCCTCGTAAGCGGAAAACAAACTGCTCATGCTAAGCTCGGAGCCGGCGGGAATTGTTTTTTTTAATTCGCCGATTGTCACATTCATCGTTCCCTCCGGTTTTAAGATAACATTTTCATGACAAGTACTTTTAAAGTCCGTCGTCTTTAACAGTACACGGATCGTCTGCCCAATTGCAAATTCATACCGATCAACAGACTCCGCCGGAAGCTCCGTCTGCTCCTGTAAAGGAGTTTCCTCCACCGATTCTTCCTGATCCCCCTTTCTCATCAACAGAAGAATCAATAGGATAGCTCCAATTAGCAGCAATAGAATTTTTCCTGTCAGATTTGTTTCGTTTTTCACAATTGCCTCCTTTGGGTATGCTCTATCTTTGTCCTAGTATATGAACTGCGCATTATAATTATGTGCAAAAGGAATTTCCTATATAACAAAAAAAGCCCATATGGAGCAGACTCCACAAGGACTTATATGTATCCCGAAATGCCGGTTCTTGCATTTTGACTCCTAGCTAACCGCTAGGTGGGTAACCGCAACCGCTCTTCTGCCTTCCACTGAAAATGGAGATGTGGCCTGACATCCAAACGGCAATGTAGGAATCCCGTTTAAAGTGATGTAGGTTCAAAATAACAAGAGTTGTCGAACATTTCAGGAAATTTGTTCACTTTTTCTTTCTCTATTATTATTATAGCGCGGTGTAACAACAAGCGCAAGACATTTGTCCTTTTTTAATAATAAAGATATTTCCAGTCAATATATGATTTCCACTTCCCTGTTTTCCCATGTGCGTAGCTTTATCTGCGTCTCATCGCTCTCCTCAATATAATTCGGAAGCAACGGGATCTTTCCGTAGCCGTGCGGCGCATTGACAATATACTGCGGAATCGCAAGACCAGACGTATGTCCGCGCAGATATTTCATGATCTTCAACCCATCTTCAACCGTGATCTGGAAATGCTTTGTACCAAGTACCTGCTTTGGATGGAAAATATAATACGGCCTAACTCTCGCCTTGAGCAGTCCTTCGTTTAATAACTGTACAATATATTTATCATTATTGATTCCTTTTAGGAATACCATCTGATTGCCGAGCGGAATTCCAGCGTCCGCCAAACGCACGCACGCTTCGACAGCCTCCTTCGTCAGCTCGCCCGGATGGTTGAACTGCAGATTCATAAAAAGCGGATGATATTTTTTCAGCATTCCCGCAAGCTGAGGCGTAATCCGTTGCGGCATTGTGACCGGAACCCTCGTGCCGATGCGAATGATCTCAACATGCGGAATTTCACGAATCCGTCGGATAATACTCTCTAACATCTCATCAGGCAGCATCAGTGGATCGCCGCCTGTAATGAGTACATCCCTGATTTCCCTTGTCTCTTTAATATATGCAATTGCAGCGTTAATATTCTCTTCCGACTCGATTCTGTCATTTTCACCAATTCGCCTTCTGCGCTGACAATGACGGCAGAACATTGCGCAGGAACTCGTAACATTAAGAATGAGTCGATTCGGATAGCGTCTCGTAATACATGGTGCCGGATTTGTATACTCCTCATTCATCGGATCCAGCTCACCCGACGAATCGTTTTCCTCTACGGATGGCAGTGCCATTCGGTTAATCGGATAAGACATGTCTTCATAATCCATGAGCGATAAGTAATAGGGTGTCGTTGCCCAGCGATATTTTTTAGAAATTCCCTTAAACATCTCCACTTGTTTGTCTGACAGATTGATAAACTTCTGCAATATGGATACAGAGCTGATTCGGTGTCTTAGCTGCCAGTGCCAGTCATTCCACTCTTCTTCTCCCGCGTCAAAATAGCTCATTAGCTCTTCTTTATGCTTTTTGCTGATAATATCTCTTTTTTCCTCTGTCTCACACAAAAATATATCCTTAAACTGCAGAAAATCCTCTATTTCATTATATAATTCTTCGGCTCTCTTAAGAGACGCCCTCCTCTTTTCTTCCATTTAATCCCCTTCAAACTTTCCTGCTTCAGCAATTTCCCGATCCAAATGATATCGCAGTACCTTTGCATTCCATACCTCCTGATACTTTTTTTCCTTAGCATGGGAAGGCACATGATACGCGCTATTCATATAATTTCCCAAATAGCTTGTGAACAATTCGGCACCGGGCGTATTCAAGTGATTACCATCATCCGGCGAATGCTGTAGATAATCGAGTCCGATTTCAGCACTGTAAGAATCAAAATTAATATAGGTAATCCCGTATTCCGCCGCAATCTTGTCAATCTGTCTGTCATAATCAAAACTCCAATTGTCCGAATAGCTTGGCACTTTCATTAGCATAATCTGTACGTCTTCTTCTTGACAAAGCTCAATTGCTTTGCGAAGATATAAAACATTCCTGTTTCCAAGCCTCGTATTATCCTTTAATAAATATCCATTGCGCTCCGGAAGCTTCTCTGTTGTCCAAAAATCCATCAAAAAGCCGTTATAGGTAACTTGCTTTCCAGAAAATGCATAAACAAAATCCTCCGGCGAAAGCTCCTTCCATCTCGTATGGAAACGAAAAATCGGAAACAGATAATCACTCAGCTTTTCGTCCGTATCTTTTGCCGCCTTAATGCAGTCCAGCTTTGTTTTAGAAAAACGCATCCCATCGATTGCTTTTCTGTTGGCCGGCTCCTCCGCATAGGTGTCCCAATATTTAATAAAGCCAATATCCAGTACCACAAGCTTTGGTTTATGACATTCAACCGCATCCTTGATCATGTAATAGGAGGTCCACATCGGCTGGGAGGCATTACTTCTAACATAGGAAGTAAATCCGAACTCCCTCCATAAAATCACAGGGCAAATCCCACTGTATACAGTAGAGGAACCAACAAAAATAATATCTGTATCGAGCTTTTCACGGTAAAATTCGGCCGTAATCCGCCCGTCCTGATTTTCATAAATATACTTTGGCATAAAAATCAAATTTAACGATACGATTAGAAAAACCACAATTACTATTTTCAGAAGAACCGGGCAGATTTTCTGTAAAACTATTTTTTTCTCCATCCCTGCCTCCTAAAATTGCAAATATATAAACTGCTGTGCGTCAAACCCTCGTCCATAAGCTCCGAAAATGACAACAACGCCGACAAGCGTACTAAGCACAACCCATTGCAGCGCGATCGGTAGCGCAAATATCCGCTCACGCAGGCTGCCTGTTCTTTGCAGCATACTCACACAGAATAGAACCACAATCGCAACACATGCCACAATAAATTCTTCAAGAGGAAGATTCAAACTCTCAAACACTGTTTGCAGTCGAAAGGCCGGAAGTTCCTGAAACATATATTTCATAGTCTCAAATGAGGCATCCGTATTCGCTGAAATATCAAATATCCTTAAAAATGACATCAACCAGAAGGTTCTGATGACTCTGAAGCTCTTTAAGGCGAGACCTTGTTCATTCATATGGAGCTTTTTGATCAGTTTTTTAGATACGGGCTCAAGCTCTGTTCCCAAAATAACGAACAGACAGTTGAAAAGTCCCCATACCACATAGCGATTTTCAGAACCGTGCCACATACCCGTTATAGCCCATACAATCAGCATCGGCAAATAAATAGGAATTCTCTTTCCAAGTGAATCGCTAATGTGTACTCTCACCCATTTCCCAAGGTTCATCACACGTTTGGAAATGGAAAGCGGATAAAAAATATAATCCTTAAACCAAGTACCAAGCGTAATATGCCATCTGCGCCAATATTCCGAAATGCTTTTGGAAAAGAACGGCCGCTCGAAGTTCTCCGCCAAAGGAATACCAAACAGCTCACTGACACCGATCGCGATATCGATTCCACCTGAAAAGTCCCCATAAATCTGCATCGAGTAAAAGAAAACAGCTAAAAACAAATAGATGCCCTTGTAGTCCATTCGAAAATCTATCGCAGTCGTGACATAGCACGCAAGCCGATCCGCAATGACGAGCTTCTTAAACAGACCCCACATAATCCGGTAAAAACCCGACTTGATCCGATAAAAATCAAAGGTAGTCTCCTGATAAAGTGCGGGTGCCAATGTGCCAAAGCGGCTGATCGGTCCCTGTATAATCTGGGGAAAAAAAGAAACATACAATGCAAAGCGAAACGGATTTTTCTCTGCATCGTATTTTCCGTAGTAAATATCAATCAGATATCCCATTGACTGGAATGTATAAAAGGAAATTCCAAGCGGTAAAAACAGATCAAGAAAACTAATGAAATTTGTATTGTGAAAAAAATGCAGCCGGAAAAGATTAATATAGGAAATACTCCAGTTTGCATATTTAAGAAATAACAAAATACCAAAGTTAAGCAGGAGACATACAATCAGCAGCCCTCTCTGCTTTTTTTTCACGATGGCCTTATATCTCTTTTTTTCTTCTTTGGTAAGAGATTCCTTGTTTTGTTTTAAATAATCCTTTTGCTTGTCCGTTTCTTTTGCAATAAAACGCGCAAACAAGTATGTAGAAATCGTAGTAATCAGAATAAAACATAGATTCCTAAAACCCGTGCATAAGTAAAAGTAATAGCTGGCAACAAGCAGTACGTACCACTGCAACCTTTTAGGCACAAGGTAAAATACAAGTAGCGTACAAAAAACGAACACCACAAACTGTGCTGAAATAAATGACATCGATCCGGTCATCCTTCATTCGAATTTTCTTAATACATTAATCTTCCTGCAATTTTATCACAAGCTGAAAGATGGCTTGTGCGGAATTGAAGTTTTCAGGAATCATATGCTCCGCATTGATTTCAATATCAAATGTGTCCATCAACTCTCCGACAATGTTTACTACATCGAACGAATCGAGGATACGCTTATCAATCAGCCCTGCTTCCGTGCCGTAGTCTACGTCCGGATGAACCGATTCCAGAATTCCAATCACTTCTTCCATATGGTTACCTCACTTTATATTATAATTGCTGCTTTAATGTAACCCGATCCACCTTGCCGTTTTGTAAAATTGGCAGCTTGTCAAGCCTGTGCAGCACATTGGGTAGCATATAACGGGAAAGGCGCTTTTTCAGCGCATCCAATACCTTAGTCTCCTCAGCCTCCGATTCATAAAACAGTACAATCTTCTGCTTTTGCGGTTCAAACAGACAGCAGACTGCCTTCATTCCTGGTAAGGATGCCGCTGCCGTCTCGATTTCTCCAAGCTCAATCCGATGCCCCATGTGCTTGATCTGAAAATCCTTGCGTGACACAAATAAAAGCTCTTTTCGGTCATTGTATTTAGCAAGATCTCCTGTACGGTAAATTTTCTCCGGATAATATAGGTTGAGCGGGTTTTGTACGAACACCTCTTCCGTCCGCTCCGGCGAATTGTAATAGCCAAGTGCCAGACAGCTTCCCCTTACGCAGATCTCACCGATGGCATCCGCACGCCGAATTAGCTTATTCTCCTCATCCAGCAAAAAAACTTCGGTATTTTTAAATGCCTTTCCGATTGGAATCGTATCCTCATCCGCAAAGTCACGATCCACAATATAATAAGTACAAACGCCTGTAATTTCTGTCGGTCCGTAAATCTGTACAAATATCGCTTCCGGATAATTCATTTTCCAATAGTTGTAACATTTTGTAGGCATGGCTTCCGCACCAAATATAATTTTGCGAAGTGCTTGCGGCTTTAAGGATTGAAATCCTTTAAAGGTAGAAATCATTTTCATCGCTGACGGCACCCAGCGGATTGTTGTAATGTGATACTTCTGCAAAAATTCAAGCAACTTAAGCGGTACAGAAAAATAAGAAAGCGGTACAATTCCCATCGTCGCGCCCATTTTCAGTGTGCAATAAATATCAATCAGGGATGCGTCAAAATAAAACGGCGCTTGATTTGCAATTATATCCTCTTCCAAAATGCCAACTTCCCGGCTGAATTGTTCAATATAATCAATCAGCGAACGGTGACTGACAACAACGCCTTTCGGAACACCTGTGGAACCCGACGTATACAGCACATAGACCGGGTCTGTATCAATCGCACTCTCCCTTCGCTCCAAAAGCGATTCAGGGGCAATTTCCGTCTCAATCATTTCCTCATAAATAAAAACAGTATTAGAAAATGTCCTTGCCATATCAAAATGTGCCATATCTGTAATAACCGCCGTAGGCTTCAAATTTTCAACGATCAGGCGGATTTTATATTCTGGCATATTGGTATCAAGCGGCACATAAAAATTTCGGCTTGCCACCGTCCCCCAAAATGCGCTTAATACGCGCGGAGTTTTCTCCATATAAATCAGTACCGGCCTGCATACGGCATTTAGCTTTTTGATCAGCTTGCTGCCGACCGCTCTTGTATCTCTTAGAAGCTGCTCATAGGTATAATCCACCATTTCATCAAAATAAGCTATTTTTTTAGGACTTCGATTCGATGCTTCCGTTAAATATTCTAAAATATTTGTTCTCATCTCTTGCCTCTTCGCACATTCTACAAGTGGACAAACTCACCGTATCATTCTAACATTTACTTCCATTCCCGTCAATCCAGTTTCACCTTTTTGAAGCTTTTCTTCCCTCTCTTTAATACAAGTCCCTCTCCCACCAACTGCTTCTTCAGGAAAAGTGTATAGATATCGGAAATCTTCTCCCCATCAACAGAAACTCCGCCCTGCTCAACGGCACGTCTCCCCTCGGATTTTGAGGAAACAAGTTCTGCCTTTACAAGCATCGTCAAAATATCCAGCTTTCCGTCTGTCAAATCAGCATCGGTCAAAAGTGCGGTCGGCATATCAGCAGCTCCACCCTGACTAAATATTGCTCTTGCGGATTCCTGTGCTTTTTGTGCTTCCTCTTCTCCATGAACAAGTTTTGTTAGCTCAAACGCAAGAATTTCCTTTGCCTGATTAAGCTGACTGCCTTCCCAATGATCCATCTCATCAATCTGATCGAGCGGCAAAAACGTCAGCATACGGATACATTTCAGCACATCTGCATCCCCAACATTTCTCCAGTACTGGTAAAAATCAAACGGGGATGTCTTTTCCGGATCAAGCCATACTGCGCCTGACTGCGTCTTGCCCATCTTCTTGCCCTCTGAATTAAGCAGCAGCGTAATTGTCATCGCATACGCATCTTTGCCAAGCTTTCTGCGAATCAGCTCCGTACCGCCAAGCATATTACTCCACTGGTCATCACCGCCAAACTGCATATTGCAGCCGTATTTTTGAAACAGTTCCAAAAAATCATAGCTCTGCATGATCATATAGTTGAACTCTAAAAAGCTCAGACCCTTTTCCATTCGCTGCTTATAGCATTCGGCTGTCAGCATTCTGTTCACGCTAAAGTGCGGACCCACCTCACGAAGCAACTCAATATAATTTAAATCCAGCAACCAGTCCGCGTTGTTGACCATGATTGCTTTTCCCTCTGAAAAATCAATGAAGCGGCTCATCTGCTTTTTAAAGCAGTCAATGTTATGACTAATATCTTCAGCGGTCAGCATCTGTCTCATATCCGATCTTCCTGTCGGATCCCCGATCATACCTGTTCCGCCGCCAAGCAGGGCAATCGGCTTGTTACCGGCCATCTGTAAACGCTTCATCAGACAGAGTGCCATAAAATGCCCTACATGAAGGCTGTCTGCCGTCGGATCAAAACCGATATAGAAGGTCGCCTTCCCATTGTCAATCATTTCACGGATTTCTTTCTCATCTGTCACTTGCGCGATCAATCCACGCGCCACCAATTCATCATAAATCTTCATCAGTTTTCTCCTTTTTTGATTTTGTTGTTGTCATTTTACAACGTGTGCCCACCGGGCACACCAAAAAGCCCCGTCCCTTATCAAAAGGACGGGGCTTTATTCCCGTGTTACCACCTTTATTCACAAGCCGCTCGCGCAGCCTGCCTCATCAAGTATCGTCCAACAACAATACTTGAACACGATAACGTGTGTCCAATCCGGCGCAGCCTACTTTACATCCTTCGGTGCGCGGCTCAAAGATGTATTCACAAATAAGTCTGCCTGCGCCTCTCATCAGCCGGCTACTTTCTGTAGACCTTATTATCTGCTACTCTTTCTTCTCATTGCCTGTGGAGAAAATTATAACTACAAATTGTTTCCGTGTCAATATCTAAAACACGCTTATAAAGAAGCTGCTTCGTCAACAAGCTTCTTAATTGCCGCCAACGCTTCATCCGGAAGCTTGTCGTAGCCTTCCTTCTTTGTTGCAAAGCCTTCTACTGCAGATACGCGATTTTCCATTGCATTTTTCAATGCTGCTACATAATCCTTGTCGGAAAGGTTGGGCTTAAAGTCCCCTGTCCTTCCTGACCAGTCATACATAATCTCAATATCGTCGAAAGGACCCCATTTCTCAAAGCTTGCCTTTCCTTCTACAATCATCTCAATAATCCCAAGCGTATCAGCAGGTTTAACCTTCGCACCCATAAAATCACCGGTGTTTACAATATAACAATCTACATTCTTCTCTTCGACCAGCTTCTTGAACTTTTCATAGTCGTGAACAAGCGGGTAGGTTCTAAATGGATTTGCATAAGGTACGATTCTCAGTGCATTCAAGTCCGTACCGGCCTTTACACGCTCTGCTGTGGAGGTTTTTGTCGCAAGCGTTGCCCCCATTACTGATGCAAGAGCCGCACCTTTGATTTTTATTACAGGTGGAATCGAAGGATCTTTCATAATCCAGAAAATTGCATTTACAGGAGATTCGATTTTATCCACACGGTTCGGCGACCATAGTTTCGACTTGATTGCGCGGCCGTTTCCATTTCTGATATCTTCCGTTACAAGCTGAATCTTTCCTTCGCTGTCCAATGTCGCGGAACAGTTCTGAGCGGATAATAAAAATTCATTATCCGGGCAGCCAGTCGGATAATCGGCGGTCTTATCAAAATAAGTCGGCTCCAATGCAATCGATGCACAAGTATCTGTGTTGATGATAAATGCATCATCATGAAGAACCTTGATTGAAGGATACTTATCTCCGTGCTTTGCATGTGTCAGAGTAGACTTTCCTGAACCTGACAGGCCGTATACGGAAGCAACATATTTAGAGCCATCAGCTAAGGTGTACTCTTTCTGACCGCCATGACAGGATGCATAACCGTTTCTGTTTGCAAGTGCCCAAGCCATCGTCAGCGTACCCTTCTTGTGCTCGCCAAAATATCTCATACCAAGAATAGCGGCGCAGTTCTGATCCGTATCAAAATAGCATAGTGTCAAAGGATCGCTTAAGCAGCTGTAATCCACATCCGGAGCGTCATGAGGTGCCCACTGAGGATCCGAAAAAATATAAATATCCGGCTCGCTTCCGTCTCCGATTGGTTTTGAGTTCTTATACATCTTTACATACTCATCCGACATATA
>CAZBRY010000083.1:0-10482 GCA_964494285.1 uncultured Lachnospiraceae bacterium | reverse complement strand
TTTTATACACAAAGAAAAATATAAAATCGGAGGTAATATCTTACTTGAAAAGTTTTGGTATTATCTCCGGTTTTATGTTTATTATCTCAGGTCTGCCAGTTCCATTAGCAGGGAAAAACAGCATTGAATTCCCATGCGGAAAATAACCATAGAGTAAGCCGCATTTTTGGTGTGAATAGCATCTGTCCATTGTTCAATGATCTTGCGTTGTTCTTCCAGCAATCTTAAGCCTTCATACTGTTCAAAAAGCATATTTTCTGCTTGAAGAGCTTCTTGGTACTCCTCATCTTGTTTAAGTTGTTCGTATACATTGTTGAAAGGACGTTCTTCTAAATGAGCGCAAAGTAATTGGATAAAATCTGTATTTTTCATGAGTTTTACCTCCCCTTTCTGACAACACACGATACCGTAAAAACTAGAATCCATGGCATCCTGAGGAGACTTGTGATAGAATAGTGCATTGTGAGTTGTGGTAAAGGGGATGAAAGAGATGTGGATGCTGTTGGTGCTTGTGTACGGGCTGTTAAAGGGCGCGCGCGAGGTTGTGAAAAAGAAATGCCTGGAACGAAGCAGTGTAATAGAGGTGCTGTTTTTCTATACATTGACGGGCTTTTTATTTTTACTGCCTGAAACAGGGAGAGCGCTGACTGTAGAGGCAGGGGTGCTGCCACAGATTTTTTTGAAATCTTTTATTATATTTTTAGCATGGATGTTCAGCTTTATGGCGATCAGGGAGATGCCGGTCAGCTTTTATGGCGTGCTGGATTTAAGCAGGGTACTGTTTGCGACCTTTCTCGGGACCACGGTGCTTGGAGAGAAGTTGACGGTGTTCCAGATGATCGGGCTGCCGCTCGTACTGACGGGACTTTTTATGCTACGCCTGACGCAGGGAAAGAAAGCGGAAAAGGAAGAGGTCAAGGCCAAATATATTGTTTTTTCCGTGATTTCCTGTTTGCTGAACGCTGTTTCCGGACTTTTGGATAAAATAATTATGAAGGATGTGACAAGTGCACAGCTTCAGTTTTGGTATATGCTATTTTTGGTTTTGCTCTATGGCGGATTTATGATGCTCAAGCATCATAGGGTAAATTGGCAGACGCTTAAGAAGAATTACTGGATTCTGATTTTGAGCGTGATGTTTATTATCGGCGACCGCGCCCTGTTTGTCGCAAACGGCTATCCGGAAAGTAAGCTAACGATTATGACGCTGATCAAGCAGTCCTCCTGCTTTGTAACAATCCTGCTTGGAAAGTTTGTATACAAAGAGAAGAATATTTGCCGGAAAGCGCTGTGTGTCGCGGTCATCCTTGCCGGCATTCTAATTGCATTGCTGTAACGGATGGATGGTGATATAATGAAAAAAACAACCAGAGGTGACTAATGTTATATCAGATATGTAATGGTCGGGTAGCATTTGCGGCCACTACCATATTGGAACATGTGAATTTTGAAGTTAAGAATACGAAGGAAAAAATTGCGGTAGTCGGCAGAAATGGCTCCGGCAAGACGACACTGCTAAAGCTGATATCGGGAGAGATTGAGCTTTCCAGAGGAGACGAGGAAACGATGTCTATCGCAAAGGCGGGGTCCCCGTCTATTGGCTACTTAAAGCAGATTACCTTTGAGGACGAGACGCTGACGCTCGATGCGGAAATCAGAAAAGTATTTGAAAAGGTAATTTCGATGCAGCGGCGCTTGGACGAGCTTGTTATTTTGATGCAAAACAGCTCTGATGAAGGGCTCGTCACCGAATACACGAAGCTACAGGAGTGTTTTTTGGATATCGGCGGCTACTACTACGAAAAAGAATATGATACGATGCTGAGAAGCTTTGGCTTTGAATTGTCGGACAAACAAAAGCGTTTAAACGAATTTTCCGGCGGTCAGCGAACGAAGCTGGCTTTTATCAAGCTATTGCTTTCGAGGCCCGACATTCTTTTGTTGGATGAGCCGACAAACCATCTGGATATTACGGCAATCGAATGGCTTGAGAGCTATTTAAAAAATTATAACCGTGCCATCGTCATCGTATCCCATGATCGGATGTTTCTTGATAAAATTGTCGATACTGTTTACGAGATCGAATATACTGCCGTCAAACGCTATAGCGGTAATTATACGGATTTTATGAAGCGCAAGCGTGAAAATCATGAAAAGCAGATGAAAGATTATCTCGCACAGCAGAAGGAAATCGAGCGTTTGAATGCGATCATCGAACGCTTTAAAAACAAGCCGACCAAGGTTGCAATGACGCGCTCGAAGCTAAAGCAGATTGAGCATATGGAACTCATCGAGGCGCCGGATCGGTATGATACCCGATCGTTTCATGCAAGCTTCGAACCGGCCAGAGAAACGGGAAAGGACGTGCTTTCCGTCAGAGAGCTCCAAATCGGTTATGACAGGGTGCTTTCAGAGATGTCTTTTGAATTGAAGCGCGGACAGCGGCTCGGCATCATCGGTGGCAACGGGCTTGGAAAATCGACACTTTTAAAAACTCTTGTCGGTGATCTTCCGGCATTAAGCGGAGTCTATTCTTATGGCGTGAATGTGGAAATCGGCTATTTTGACCAGCAGATGGCGCAGTATTCAAGTGAAAAAACTGTAATTGATGAGTTTTGGGATGAGTTTCCGACGCTGACGCAGACACAAGTGCGTAACTGTCTCGGTGCCTTTTTATTTACGCAAGACGACGTATTTAAGACGGTAAAGATGCTTTCGGGCGGGGAGAGAGTGCGCCTTGCACTTGCGAAGATTTTTAAGAGAAGACCAAATGTGTTGATTTTGGATGAGCCGACGAATCACATGGACATTGTAGGAAAAGAGACGTTAGAATCAATGCTGCGAGATTTTGCCGGGACGGTGATCTTTGTATCGCATGACCGCTATTTTATTAAGCAGGTTTCCGATACGCTGCTTGTTTTGGAGCAGGATAGCGCAAAGCTCTATTCGTTTGGCTACGAACAGTATATCGAAGAACAGCGGCGAAGTGATACACAGGAGGATGCTGTTGTAAAAGTAGAGGCCGCCAATGTGCCTTCGGAAAAACTGGGGATGCAGTCCTATCAGGCAGGCAAGGAACAGGCGCGCCTGGAGAGGAAAATAAAAAAGATAGAGGAGCATCTTGCGGACGCTGAGGAAGAAATCCAAAATAAAAAAGATGAACTGCACGATCCGGCTCTTGCGAGCGATTATGTGAAGCTCCAGGAACTGCAGGATGCGATCGACAACAAGGAAGAGGAACTTCTGATTCTGATGACCGAATGGGATATGCTGCTTTCTGGGAACGCGCAGGATGTTGAGTGACAATATGAGGGGAGAAGAGGCTTTGTGTGGATATTATTTGCCTTTGGCTCGGCTTTTTTTGCAGGAATGACTGCAATATTGGCTAAAATGGGCATTCGAGATACGGATTCCAATGTGGTGACGGCAATCCGCACGGTTGTTGTACTGCTTTTTTCCTGGCTGCTTGTATTTTTGACCGGCGCGCAGGGAGGACTTTGGGAGCTTGGGAAAGGGACTTTGTTGTTTCTGGTTCTGTCCGGTCTGGCAACAGGTGCTTCTTGGCTCTGTTATTTCAAAGCGCTATATCTTGGAGACGTTAATCGAGTGACGCCGATAGACAAATCGAGTACGGTTTTGACGATGTTGCTTGCGGCGCTCTTTTTAGAGGAGCCCATCACGTGGCTAAAGGGGATCTGCATATTGCTAATTGCTGCCGGAACCTATTTCATGATTGCTAAAAAACCGGTGCCGGACGGGGATGCAAAGGGATTGACATCTGATATTCGCTGGCTTCTTTACGCCTGTGCATCGGCGATTTTTGCGAGCCTGACTTCGATTCTTGCTAAAATTGGCATGCAAGGCATCAATTCTAATCTTGGCACGGCGATTCGTACGATTGTTGTTTTGATCATGGCATGGATTGTCGTATTTGTGAAGAAAAAGCAGGCATCTATCAGGACACTTGATCGAAAAAGTCTGTTGTTTATCTGTTTGTCGGGCATTGCGACGGGTGGATCGTGGCTTTGCTATTTCAAGGCGCTGCAGACCGGACCGGCGAGCGTTGTCGTTCCGATCGACAAGCTGAGCATTGTTTTGACCGTGGCATTTTCTTATCTATTTTTAAAAGAGAAACTGACAAAAAAATCGTTTGCTGGGTTGCTGCTCATCGTGACGGGTACGCTACTACTGCTGATAAAGTGAAAGGTTATTCAAAGATGAATCAATATACAATGAAATACGCGGCAGTTCAGGCGTTTTATTGGGCTACACTGTGCGCAATTATGGGTTTTGCGGTCATCGGTATGCTCGAAAAAGGTTATTCAAATTCCGAGATCGGATATGTCATCGCATTCGCAAACATTGTTGTGGTCTTGCTGCAGCCGATGATTGCGAGTGCAGCCGATAAAAATAAAAAGTTGACGTTAAAGCTGATCATCTGGGGCTTTTCGATTTTGATGGCGGCGGCATCTGTTGTCCTGTTTTTTCTTGCGTCGGCTTCTGCACTTTTGACGGCAATAATGTCGGTCTGCATGATTTCCATCACGGCATTGCAGCCGTTTATTAACTCGATGTCCGTGCAGCTTGAGGAAAAGGGAATTGCGGTCAACTTTGGACTTTGCCGATCTTGTGGCTCGCTCTCGTATGCGATTGTATCGACGGTCGTCGGTATCTTGATTAAGACCTATTCATATACGGTGGTGCCTGTTACGACGATTCTCTTATTGGTCGGATTATTTTTCAGCGTTGGTATTCTTGCGGGAAAAGGCGGAGGTCAGGCGACAGAGTTACAAAATGAAAAACATTCTGTAAAAGGACAAAAGAGCGAACAATCGCAGGGGATTATGCAGTTTTTGCTTGCAAACAAACGCTTCTCGATCTTTTTGATCGGTGTCATGCTCCTGTTCTATACACATATGATCACGAGCAATTATTTGATTCAGGTTGTATCGACTGTCGGCGGTGACAGTTCCCATACGGGAATCGCCTGCTCGATTGCGGCAGTATTGGAGCTTCCGGCGATGATTCTTTTCACCAGAATCGTTAAAAAGATTCGCTGTCAAACATTGCTTCGAATTTCGGGCGTGTTTTTTATTTTAAAATATTTATCTTTATTTTTGGCAAAATCCGTTGGGATGATTTATTTTGCTCAGATATTCCAAATTGGCGCTTATGCGCTATTTATTCCGGCATCCGTCTATTACGTAAGCCGGCTGTTTGGCAGTGCGGATATGTTTAAAGGGCAGTCAATGGTTACGGCGGCGATGACGCTCGGGGGCGTGTTTGCGAGTATTATCGGCGGTTGGATGCTGGATGCTTATGGCGTGTCCGAGATGATGTTTGTCGCAGTATTGCTCGCCGCACTCGGTGTCGTCATCATGAGTTTTTCTATGGAAAAAATAGCAGATGGCGTGCGCTGATCGTGTCAGGGTAGAGCTGTTTGTTCCATTAAAAGAGGGGTTGGTTTATGGCACAGATTACGGTGACAAATTTAACATTTGGATATGAGGGCAGCCCGGACAATGTATTTGAGGGACTTTCCTTTCGGCTCGACACCGATTGGAAACTCGGCTTCATCGGCAGAAATGGAAAAGGAAAGACAACTTTTTTAAGGCTTTTACTGGGGAAGCACGAATACAGCGGCTCTATTTCTTCCTCAGCGATATTTGATTATTTTCCATATGAGTTAAAAGAAGAGAAAAAAAAGAGACTGGCGATCGATGTAGTGGAAGGACTAGAGCCTGATTATGAGCTTTGGAAGGTTTGCAGGGAAATGGAGTTGATGGACTGTGATACGCAGAGCCTGTACAGGCGCTTTGACACGTTAAGCAATGGGGAGCAGACGAAGGTCATGTTGGCGCTCTTGTTTTCGAAGGATAATCATTTTCTTCTGATTGATGAGCCGACGAATCATCTCGATATGGAGACGAGGGAGCTTGTCATGGACTATTTAAATAAAAAGAAAGGTTTTATTCTTATTTCTCATGACCGCGCTTTTCTCGACGGTTGTATTGACCATGTGCTCGCCTTCAACAGGGAGAGTGTTGAGATTCAGCAGGGGAATTTCAGTACGTGGTGGGAAAATAAAAAGCAACGGGATATCAGTGAGCAGAAAGAAAATGAAAAGCTGAAGCGGGAAATTAAATCACTTAAGGAGTCAGCGAGGCGCACAGCGCGGTGGGCGGACAAGGTTGAACAGACGAAGATTGGCTTTAATCCGATCAAAGAGGAGCGTGATATCAGTACACGCGCCTATATCGGAGAAAAAAGCAGACGGATGCAGCAGAGAAGAAAAAACCTGGAGCGTCGCCAGAACGAAGCGATCGACGAAAAGGGGGGACTGTTAAAGGATATCGAGGAGACGGAGCCACTCAAACTCGAGTCACTGAAGTTTCACAAAGAGGTGTTGATTCGGGCAAAGGAGCTTGTGCTTGCCTATGACGGAAAAGGGCTGTTTGCACCGATTGATTTCGAGGTAAGATATGGGACGATTCTAGCATTTTGCGGAAAAAACGGCTGTGGGAAGTCAAGTATTTTAAAGCGTCTCATGGGTGCCGGGATCGAAACACGTGGGGTGTTTGAGACGGCGGCAGGGCTTGTGATTTCCTATGTGCCGCAGGATGCATCGTGTTTAAACGGCAGCCTTAGAGAATTTATTAAGGAAAGCGGCATTGAGGAAAGCCTGTTCAAGGCTGTTTTGCGCAAGCTGGATTTTGAGCGTGCGCAGTTTGAAAAGTGCATGGAGAATTATAGCGAAGGCCAGAAGAAAAAGGTGCTGCTCGCCAAAAGCTTATGTACACCGGCGCATTTGTACATTTGGGACGAGCCGCTCAATTATATTGACGTTTTTTCTCGGATGCAGCTGGAGGAGCTTGTGAAGCGGCTGAAGCCGACGCTGCTGCTTGTGGAGCATGACAGAGCGTTCCTTAAAAATGTTGGAGCGGTACTTATAAAAATGTCCTCTGTGTGATAGAATTAATGACATAAATCCGGCCGCTTCTTATGCGGCCGTTTAGAAAGGCAGAATGAACGATGCATGACAAGTTGACACAATCTGACGTCAAAAAGATGGAGGAGGAGATCGAATATAGGAAGCTGACGCTTCGGCCACAGCTTTTAGAATCAGTAAAAGAGACGCGGGCGCATGGGGATCTAAGCGAGAATTTCGAGTACCATGCGGCAAAGCGAGAGAAGAACAAGAACGAGAGCCGCATCCGGTATTTAGAAAGAATGATCCGCTCCGCAGTTGTCATTTCCGACAGTTCCAAGGCGGATGAGGTCGGCATTAATAATATGGTTACGGTCTATTTTGAAGAGGAAAAGCAGGAGGAACAATATAAAATTGTGACGACGGTGCGCAGTAACTCCTTAAAAGGACTGGTCAGCATTGAGTCTCCGATTGGAAAAGTGCTACTTGGGCATAAGGTAGGTGATCGGCTTAGGGTGCAGGTCAATGAAACAGTCAGTTATCATGTCGTGATCAAGGCAATCGATAAATCGACGGATGATGCGCAGGATAAGATCCGCCAATATTAAAGTACGGAATTTGACAGGAGAAAGAGATCCATGCAAAAGGATGAAATTATAATCAGAAATGCAATCGTACATATTTTGGAAACGTCGGTCGGTATGCCGGTATTGTCGGAATATCTGCTCGAGCGCAATGAGGAAATCAATGATCTGATCCGTGGACATATTTATAAAATTGCATCGGGTGATGATCTGAAAAGCTGCGTATTTGCCGAGGAAGGCTCCGAAATGCTAAAGCTTGTCAGGCAGTTTACGGAAGAAAAGATGATCCCTGTAAGCTGTGAGTTTGCGAATCAGCTATATGAAATTATGCGGCAGAATCCGGATATTCCATCCGCAGATCTGCTTGTGGCGACTTATCAGTATGAGGGAAGGATATTTTTGGCACTTCTAAAGCTTAATTATAAGACGAGCTTTATCCATATGACAGCCAACGCGGAGGACGGCTCTAATTATAATGACATCATTCGTCAGTGCGCAACGCTGCCGCAGGCATCTTCCAGACTGTCTGAGGCTATGCTTATTGATTTGGAGGATTATTCGATCCAAATTGTCGAAAAAAAATATGAGATTAACGGAGAGAAGACCAATTATCTTTCCGAGCTGTATTTGAACTGCTACGCAAGGATGTCACAAAAGACAAAAATGGGCATTGTGACGCGCGCAGTCGAGCAAATAAATAAGAAATATTTTGATGACGAGATCGAGATGCAGATGAAAGCAAAGAGCATCATTCAAAACGAGATCGCGGAGCAGGGTGTTTTAAATCCTGCTTCGGTCAGTGAAAAAATATATGAGGAATATCCTACAATCAAAGAGGAATTTGAGGAAAAGCTGGAAAAATACAATCTGATCAAGGAAGAGGTTCGGCCTCAGAGTGAAGCGACCGTGAAGAAATTCCAGACCCAGTTTTTAAAGACAGACACGGGAATTGAGATCAATATTCCCATGGATCAATATAACCATAATGACAATGTGGAATTTTTGACAAATCCGGACGGAACGATTTCAATCGTGATTAAGAATATTAATCGGATTATTTCTAAATAATAGAAGAAGGAGGGAAATGGAATGAAAAAGGTTGCATTTTTTGATACGAAGCCTTATGACAGAGAATCCTTTGACAGGGCCAATCGGGATTATGAGCTGATTTATTTTGACAGCAGGCTTGAGGAGCGTAGCGCGGTACTGGCAAAAGGCTGCGAAGCGGTCTGCGCATTTGTCAACGATGATGTGAATACAGCAGTCATTCGCACACTTTGCGAGCTTGGAGTGAAAGTGCTTGTCATGCGCTGTGCCGGCTACAGCAACGTGGACTTTAAAGAGGCCTATGGCAAGCTGCACGTGCTGCGCGTACCGGCCTATTCTCCGTATGCGGTCGCCGAACATGCGATGGCACTGCTTTTGACGCTGAACCGAAAAATTCATAAGGCCTATAATCGTACGCGCGATTTTAATTTCACGTTGTCGGGACTGACCGGCATGGATCTGCATGGGAAGACGGCGGGTGTGATCGGGACAGGCAAAATTGGCAGGGTGTTTATTGATATCTGCAGGGGTTTTGGTATGCGTGTCATTGCCTATGATGTATTTCCGGCCAAGGACAGCGGCATCGATTATGTTGATATGGAAACGCTGCTTCAGGAAAGTGATGTCATTTCCCTGCATTGTCCGCTGACGGAGCAGACGCGGCATATTCTCGACGAGGATGCATTTGCAAAAATGAAAAAGGGAGTCTATATTATTAATACATCCAGAGGTGCCCTGATTGCAAGCAATGTGCTGCTTGAGGCATTAAACGATGGAACGGTGAGCGGTGCGGGATTGGATGTATATGAAGAAGAGGCCGGCTATTTTTATGAGGACTGGTCGCAGAGTGTCATTCATGACGATGTGCTTGCCCTGCTTCTGTCAAAGCCGAACGTACTTGTGACCTCCCATCAGGCATTTCTGACGTCTGAGGCGTTAAAGAATATTGCGGAAACGACAATTCAAAATCTCAATGAATTTTTCACGGGAGAGGCACTGTCCAATGAAGTGTGCTATCAGTGCGAAAATGGAAAGGTTGTGGAGAACTGTAAAAAGCAGCAGGGAGAAAAGCGCTGCTTCTGATTCTGTTATTTTGATTGTCACAATCTTGCATGACAATTGTCACGACTCCTCGAAAATCTATTGAAAAGAACCGCCTCATCCTGTATGGTAAAGAAAATATGGGATGGGGCAGTTGTTAATGTGGGAAGTCCTCACCCGGTTGGAAAATAAGGGAGGAAGCGATTATGAAGTGTTTGGTGTTGTCCACATTGTCGAGAAAAGAAGCACAAACATCAGGATTTTTGCGGGAGCTGGCCGGTGCCGATATTGAAACTGCTGTGATGTATGAAGAAGATTATCAGATCGAGGGCTGCAAAGGCTGCACATTCTGCTGGCTGAAAACACCGGGAAGATGTGTGGTGCGGGATGATTTTGAATGGATACTCAAGGAGATTTTGAATGCGGATGTGCTGATCTGCTTATCAGAATCAAAGCTTGGGTTTGTGTCGTATAAATTGAAAAATATGATTGATCGGATGATTCCGCTTGTGACGCCATATTTGGAAATTAGGGATGGGGAGTGCAGGCATGTGCCTCGGTATGAGAAGCTGCCAAGATTAGCTCTTGTCTATGCAGGGGAGGAAAACAGCGATTTTTTAAGCGAGTGGATGAGCTGTGTTGCCAAAAATATGGCTGTCGTTTCCCTTGGCGCACACCACTACACGGAAAGGCAGGTGCTGATCAATGCAATTAACAATCATTAGCTGCTCGCCGCAGGTAAGAGAAAAAAGTGCTTCGGCGTTTATTGCAGAGGCATTTCGAATCGGATTTACCGCAGACCATCAAAACAGCGCTTCGATTTATCACCTGCGCGACCGAAGAGACTGGAAGCTGTATAAAGAGACATTTGCGCAGAGCGAA
>CAZBRY010000082.1:7937-10872 GCA_964494285.1 uncultured Lachnospiraceae bacterium | reverse complement strand
TTGCTCGTGCTGCTTTCTGCGATGCCGTTTCTCATCGTATCCAAATGGGCGATGGCCAATGTTTATTTCATGGAGTATCTGTTCCTTTGCAGTTATTTGGCATTCCGTTTTCAGCCAAAGGAGGAGGGATGCGAGGAGGGAATTCTACTTGTGCAGGGTATTTTGATGGCAATGCTTTCGACACTGCGTATGGAGGGCGGGATTTTTGTCATTTTTGTCGTACTTTGCATTTCGACGCTGCGCTATCGGAATCGGGAGCTGGTGCTGTGCTTTTTGCTGCCGACCGCATGTTTGCAGCTGATGTATGGTATCCGTATTTTCCTGACGATGGACATTGATGCACCCTATACCTTTCTTACAGAAAAGAAGGCAGTCGTGCAGCTGATTGGCATAGCTGTGGTGCTGCTGTATTTGACCCTGATTCGGGGACGGTATTTCAAAAAGCTGCAAGTTCATATGGAAGCCATTATTATAGCGGGTCTTTTGCTCGTCAACGCCGGATTATGCGCGCTGGATTTTACTATTTATTATGGGAATTTGAAGGCATTTAGTGCTAATTTATTCAATCAAAGCGGCTGGGGATTATTCCCTGCCTTTGTGATTGCGATGCTTCTTTTATTGCCGAAAAAGGGTGTTTCCTTTGGATATCCTGATTTGCTTTGGACGGGCTACCTGCTGATTACGCTCGCCGTTTGCTGGGCAAGGGACGGTATTTTAAGAGAAGGAGTCGGCGATTCGGGAAATCGCGTGCTCCTTCAGATTGTGCCGCTTATTGTATTTGCCCTGACGCTGCGCACAGCCAGGTGGTACAAAAGTGCGGCATAGAATTATAGAGGTTTTCTATAGAGCGTGCCGCACGGAACCGGGATTTTCTCGTAATGGTGTTTGGTGACGTAATCGAGCAGGAAGCCGCCGATTTCATTGGCATTCGGGCTGGGGTCGGCGAGGACATCGCCGCATGTCTCATAG
The DNA here is from genome assembly GCA_964494285.1 of uncultured Lachnospiraceae bacterium. Classification (GTDB taxonomy): domain Bacteria; phylum Bacillota; class Clostridia; order Lachnospirales; family Lachnospiraceae; genus JAEYFP01. The sequence goes on along the minus strand of CAZBRY010000082.1, from coordinate 9,903 downwards.
GAACCGTATTCCTCGTCCAGGACGAGAACAAGGTCGGGATAACGTTCGGGATTCATTTCGTAGTAAGGTTCCAGGCGGACGCTGTTAAATGCCGTTCGCCAGGTGGTGGGAGCCGCACAGCGTAAATCCGTGCATAAATAGCCATAAGGCAGCAGCTTTGTAATGAAGATGCTGCCGTTTTCTTTTCCGATCGAATCCGATTGGCAGTACATTAGAATGGTATCATAAACGGTTTCGTACATCGCAAGATGCGCAGGTGTCGTATAAAGGCCGGCAGCAGGACCTTCTGTAATTTGGGCTGTCAGCTCTCCAAGAGGCGCGTCGCGGTAAATATTGACAATACGCAGCATGATCGTTTGGAGGAGCACGATGCAAAGAACCGCCACAAAAAGAATACGGCTGATTTGGGCAAGTGGTCTCCGGTTGGATTCGCAGCATTCTGCAGCTTCTGAAATATAATCCTGAATAAACAGAATGGACGCGATGGAGGCGATGAAATGTCCCATTGACAGAATGTAAAGATAGCCGTTAGAAGAGTAGCTGAACACAATGGAAAATAGCATGCCTCCTGTAAACAGCAGGAAAAACAGCCTCCAGTTTTTCTTTTCTGTGAGGAAAAAGAGCGGGAGTGCCGTCATGCAAAGTGCGGTTTGGATGTAGCCGGTATGTCCGATGCTGCAGGAAAAATAGGCAGCAAACAGAAGCAGGTCGGCGGCGACGAACAATTGCCGCAAGGTCATGATCATGGGATTGGGGAGGTGTCCGCTTCGCTTTTTCCAGGCAGAATAACAGTGCAGGATCAAGGTAAATAGAATCAGCAGATAACCCGCATACGCACTGTAACCGTATTCTTCATTGATGCCAATAAAAAATTTCTTTAAGGGATAGATCAGGCTTGTCCCATGCTCCTCGTCGGAGAGAACATAAGGGATTGCATTGATAAAATCCATAATGGAGACGTTTGTCAGTAAAAATAAGAAAAATAGAATGGCAGGAATACAAATACCGCCCAGCGTATATAGGCTGACGGTAATCAAATCAGCTTTTCGGACTGCTTCCTTCCAGGATTCCGGAAGCTTTCTGATCCGGCAGATGAGCAGCAAGAGCAAAATAGCGAAAATGACAAGCACATAGGCGAGAGCCATTGTCGGAAGTGCCAACACGCAAAGTGCGAACAAAGTGCCGGAAATGACGAGAAACCGCTTTTTCCCGGTTTGATAAAAATGATAGATGAGCAACATCGAAAGCAGAAAGCAGTGGACGGATATGGTATAATAGGAAAGCGTCGCAATATTTAAATGCGCATAAAACAGGACAGAAAGCGCGCAGAATAAAGCGATGATTTCCCGTACGTTTTTCTTAAGAATCCGGTAGGTGATAAGGCTGCTGACCAGTGCGAAGAAGACAAAGCAAATGCGGAAAAAGAGCAGAATCCCACTTGTTGAACCGGTAATCATCATATAGAGGGAAAAGAGCGGCAGCAGGATTACGGCGGAGAGCTGCGTCGGAAACCATTCATGCAGAAAAATGCTGTCCCCCTGATAAAAGCGATAGGTCGTGGAAAAATAAAAGGTCTCATCCGACCAACAGAAGCTGAAAAAGCACTTGCAAAGCAACAGCAGGAAGCCAAGTCCTAAGACAATATATGGATAATAAGCGGAAATAAATTTTTTCACGGTCATAAATACTCCTTTATTGGGCAGTTTGATTTTATTGGATATTTTAATAAAGTATGGTATAATATCATGAAGTTTTAATTCACGATGTTTTATTATTTATTATATAGGATTGCATCCGGGTTTTCAATCCAAGGATGATTGATAAAGGAGAAATATGGACTTATACAGGAAGATTGCGAACAAGCAGGAAAAAATAGCATTAGTGGGACTTGGTTATGTCGGGATGCCGATCGCGGTTGCGTTTGCAAAAAAGGCTGAGGTAATCGGCTTTGATTTAAATGAAGAGA
>CAZBRY010000082.1:7639-7874 GCA_964494285.1 uncultured Lachnospiraceae bacterium | reverse complement strand
TCGATCCGGCATTGACCCGACAAAGGAGATCGGTGACGAGGCGATTCAAAAGACGACGGTTGAGTTTACATGCGATGCGAATCGGCTCAAAGAAGCGAAATTCCATATTGTTGCGGTGCCGACGCCGATCAACCTCGATAAGACGCCGGATTTATATCCGGTCGAGTCCGCGAGCCGCCTGCTTGGCAAAAATCTGACGAAGGGCTCGATTGTCGTATACGAGTCGACTGTTTAC
>CAZBRY010000082.1:309-7611 GCA_964494285.1 uncultured Lachnospiraceae bacterium | reverse complement strand
TGTGCGTACCGATTTTGGAGCAGGAGTCGGGCCTGGTTTGCGGCGTGGACTTCAAGGTCGGCTATTCGCCGGAACGGATCAATCCCGGTGACAAGGTGCATCGTCTGGAGAATATCAGGAAAATTGTTTCGGGTATGGATGCGGAAGCGCTTGAAGAGATTGCGCAGATCTACGAGCTTGTGATCGAGGCCGGTGTGCACCGGGCGGGCAGCATCAAGGTGGCCGAGGCGGCGAAGGTCGTGGAAAATTCCCAACGGGATATCAACATCGCTTTTATTAATGAATTAGCCATGGCATTTGATAAGATGGACATTGATACGTCCGAGGTCATTGAAGCAATGAATACGAAATGGAATGCGCTCGGCTTCCGTCCGGGACTTGTCGGCGGGCACTGCATCGGCGTAGATCCTTATTACTTTATATACGAAACAGAAAGGCTCGGTTTTCACTCCCGCCTTATTTCCGCAGGCAGGCAGATCAACGATGATATGCCGGCTTTTGTGGGCGGTCATGTAATCAAACAGCTCGTGCTTGCCAATAAGCAGGTGAGACAGGCCAAAGTCGTATTTTTTGGTGCAACCTTTAAGGAAAACTGCCCGGATGTGCGTAATTCCAAGGTGATGGAAATCGTAAAATATCTGGAGCAATTCGAAATACACCCTGTGCTGATCGATCCGGCGGCGGACTCGAAAGAAGTCAAGCGAATCTATGGTTACCCGCTGTCCGACAGGAGCGAAGCTTATGATGCGGATTGTCTTGTGATCGCGGTGGCGCATGAGGAGTTCAGAAGCTGGCCGCTTTCTGAGTGGGATTCCTTTTTTAAGGAATGTCCGGCTGAGGAGCGAGTCATCATAGATATCAAGTCAATTTTTGACAAGGCGGAAATGGCTCAAAAAGGTTATCGGTATTGGAGACTGTAGAAGGACTTTGTAAGCTTTGTAAGAATACGCAGGTGAGGGCGATGAAGGTTATAGTACATGCAGATGATTTCGGAAAAAGTGAATCGGTCAATCATGCGATTGCGGAGTGTTTTGCAAGGAACCTGATCCAACGGACGACAATCATGGTAAATATGCCGGCTGCCGATGAGGCGGCGGCAATTGCGAGAGAACAGGGCTTTGCCGGTCAGGTCGGCATTCATCTGAATCTGACAGAAGGGCGACCGTTGACAGCAGACATTCGCAGTAATCCCCTGCTTTGTGACGAAAAAGGGAATTTCCATGCAGGCTTTCAGCGGAGAACGAAGTATCGGCTGTATATGGACGAACTGACGATTGCGCAGATCCGCAAGGAGCTGGATGCTCAGCTTGAGAAATACGGAGCATATGGTTTTACGTTGTGGCATATCGATTCCCATCACCATGTGCATACGAATTACCCAGTGCTGCGTGCTTTAAAGCCTCTTGCGAAAAAATACAGATTTTCCTCCGTCCGGCTCAGCCGAAATTTGTTTCGCGGCGGCAATCCTCTGATGCGGCTGTATAAAGTTTTTTACAACCATGCGATTAAGAAGCTTTGCCTTGAGACGGCGAATTATTTTGGCTCCTATCAAGACTTTGTTGCATATCATAACACAATAAAAAAGTTTCCATCAAAATACCGATTGGAAATCATGGTGCATCCGATGTATGACGAGCATGGCACGCTTGTGGACAACGATTTTCCGATGGAAAAGGAACGGATCTTATTGAATGAATAGACAAAAAATAATGAGAGAGCGGTTAAAACCACTGCTTCTCTTACATGCAATTATGTTGCTGTACTCCGCGAGCGCCATTTTTTCGAAGCTTGCGGCAGGAGAGCAATTTTTCAGTTTTTCGTTTCTCACCTTATACGGGCTTGTCCTGTTGATTCTGTTTGTATACGCGATTTTATGGCAGCAGGTATTAAAAGGGATGCCGCTTACGACTGCTTATGCGAATAAAGCGGTGGTGATCATCTGGGGACTGATTTGGGGCAGCCTGTTTTTTGGAGAAGCGGTTACCGTAAAAAAGCTCGTTGCCTCGGTGATTGTAATTTTTGGCGTCGGATTGGTGGTGACGGACAAGGATGAGTAAAGAACAGCTCGCTATCATTATTTTTTTACTTTCCGTACTCGTGTCCTCTGTCTCCCAGCTTCTCCTTAAGATGAGCGCGAACAGGCAGTATGAGACGAGGCTTGCGGAATATTTAAATCCGAAGGTCGTGATCGCTTATGTGCTTTTCTTCGGGGCCACCCTGATCACGGTTCTGGCTTATCAGTATGTGCCGTTGTCTCTCGGTCCGGTGCTCGAATCGACCGGCTATATTTTTGTGACCCTGCTTGGCTATTTTGTTTTAAAAGAGAAAATCGGGAAACAAAAGCTGGTTGGTATGCTTGTGATCCTTGTTGGAATTTCGCTTTTTAATTCCTGAAGTCAGTAGAAATCAATTGTACAATCAATGGAGTAGAATGCAATGTCAGCTAGTCTGAAAGAAAAGATGAAATATGGACTGCCGGTTCTTTTGACACTGCTGCTTGGCAGTTTGAATTTGGCAATGAAACAGATGTTTCCTTTTGGAGACCATACAATTGACTACTACGATATGGCGCAGCAGATTGCTTCCTTTTACTACCATGTTTATGATGTACTGCATGGAGAAAAGGCTCTTTTCTTTGACTGGTATACGGCTCTTGGCGTCAATATGGCCATGAGCACGTCGGGCTGCAGCAATTTAAGCCTGTTTAATTTATTCTTTCTGTTTGTTCCGAGGGACTTTTTGCTGGAAAGTCTTTCGATTTTCAATCTTCTGAAAATGATGTGTATGTCGTTTACGATGTATTTGTATTTGCACAAAACTTACCGGGCGCCTTATTTTTTTGAAACAGCTCTCAGCGTCGGCTACGGTTTCTGTGGCTTTGTACTCGTTTTGTACATTACAAACCAGTGGATGGACGTTGCGATCCTTTTTCCGTTGATCATGCTGTCGCTGCAAAAGCTGTTTCGGGAAGGAAAAGTGTGCTGGTATATTCTTACCCTCTCTCTTGCATTAATTAACAGCTACTATCTTTCATTCATGATTTTGATTTTTATAGTTATCATGACCGGATTTTTGATTCTTGCAGAGCGTCTTTTTGAAAAAAAGGAGCGGCGGACGCAGTATTCGATCATCAGACTTGGGGTTGGGACGTTCTCTGCGATTCTTATTTCGTCTTTTATCCTTCTGCCGCAGCTGATTCAGACGTTTGTCTCGGCAAGATTTGAAAACGAGAACAGCGGAGGTCTGCTGGGACAGTATTTGTCCATTTTAAAGCAGGTGAACGGGGCCTATACGACGCGGTGGTGGACGCTGCTCGGACTTTCGTTTTCGGCAGCGCTGGTACTTCTCGGGCTGCTTCGTTTCCGCAAAGAAAAAAAGAGTGTATTTCTCGTCTGCGGCTCGATTTTGCTCATGGTTCTTGAGCTGTTCTTTGAAAGCATCAATTTAATCTGGCATTTCGGCTCCTATATCCAGTATCCGATCCGGAATGGATTCATGATTTATTTTGTCTTTGCCGCATGCGCCTGCTATTATGCGCAGAAGCTGTTTGAGAGAAAACCGTCGGAAAAGGAAACAGTCTCAGTCAAAGCAATTGTATTGTTTTTAGTAGGTTTTGCCTCTGCGGCATTTCTCACTTATGCCGGAACCGTTTGGTATGCAGACCATCCGGGACTTTCCCTGCGTACGGTTTTTCATATGACGGCGGTTGTAATGGGCGTATCGTTTCTTGTGTATGTATGCCTGCTATGGTTTCAGGGCGGCAGATACCGCTATGGAAGTGCCTGCCTGCTTATGTTTGAACTGCTGTTTTACACATTTCTCATGATCGGAAAGCCGACGTTCATAACGGGTTATTCCGAGGAACCGGAGCAGGAGGGCGAATATATCCGCATCTGTAATCAACTGGTCGAACAGTTTTCGTTGGAGCCGGATGTGCTTGCGAGGGTGAAAAATCCAGACGAGAGTCTGAATTCCAATTATGGTCTTGTGCTGCGCAGACCTGCACTGTCCAATTGGACACATTTGATATCTCCGCAGCTGCAGCAGGGAGCGGGAGCCTGGGGCTACAGCTACCAGTTTACGCGCCTGTTGGACGCGGGAGGAACGGCTTTTTCGGATGCGTTGCTTGGCGTGACAGAGACGATCAGCCTTGTGGAACAGGAAGACGCTCTTTACGAACAAACGGACAGTGCTACGGTTACGATTGATCATTTGACAGGCGAACAGGCTATTTACGAGTTATATCAAAACAGATATACCATTCCATGGGGAATCCTCATACCGAAAACGGAAGAACTCAAGATGGAAAAAGAGGATCTGGTATCTCTGCAAAATACACTCTATCAGGCACTTTTTGGATCTTTTGATGCCGGTCTGATCGTGTCATGGATCAAAAATGGAGATACAATTGAAAAAGCAGTTGTAAGTTCCTTTCAGACAGAGCAGACGGAGCAGGTGCGCACAGAGACGCTGCATATTAGGGCTGACGGTGAAACCGCACTTTATTTTTCCGGCAGCGGTGGAGACCGGGAGGATTTAAACACCGAGATTTTTGTAAATGGAACGGCTGTCCTCGTTCCCAGTATTAAGGAGACAGATAACACGCTGTATCCGGCTCATTTTAATAACAACGCTGTTTGTCTTGGCGTGTTTACAAACGAGGAGCTGACTGTTGAAATTCGTATGAAGCTGACGGAGGGAGAGCCGTTTGACACGCAGATCAGTGCGCTCGATTTGGAAAAGCTGTCCGCGCTGTGCGCATATTATGCGAACGAAGATACGAAGGTCACGGCAGGAAAACGGACGCTGGAGGTGAGCGCGCAGGCCGAGAAAGACGGAGAGCAGCTTCTGCTGCCACTGGCCTTTGACGAAGGCTTTCGTGTGTCGGTAAATGGAGAAAAGGTGGAGGCGGAGTCATTCGCCGGGTTGTTTACTGTAATCCCGCTTGCAAAAGGCGGTAATGAGGTTTCTATGAGTTATCTGCCCGCAGGCATGAAGCCGGGAAGCATCGTAACGATCAGCACGCTGCTGATTTTGTTGGGGGCTCGAATTTTTGAGCGGTACGGGAAGGAACAGCATAAGAATGCCATGCTGTCGACTGAAAAAGCGGTGGAAGTCCGCTTGAAGTCGTTTTACATGACATGCTGGGCGGCACTCATGATCGCGATGTATTTGATTCCACTTACAGCCGGGATGATTACGATTTTACGATAGATTGTTTCTGATAGAATAGATGGAGAACATATAGAATGAAGAAACTGAAACAGAAACTATCAAATCCCATAGTGTTTTCTCTGACGGTCAATACGATTGTGCTGTTGATTTCCGTATTGCTGTTTCACCCTTTTTTTGAGGAAAATGACGATGCTTTTCTGGCGCTGATCGCAGAGGGCGCTTACGGGATGAGAGAAAGTCATCTGATTTATGTAAACTGTGTGCTTGGACGGTTTTTGACTCTGTTATATAGTGCACTGCCCGCCATTCGATGGTACAGCGTGCTGCAATACACATTTTTATTTCTGGCCTATTGCGCGGTCACTGCCATTTTGTGCCGGCGCAGAAACGGAAAGCTTCTTTCTGTATTGCTTTTATTGTGTACCTTTTATGAATCCTATGTATCTTTACAATATACGAAAACGGCGGCGTTTGTAACGGCGGCCGGTTTTGTTTTGCTGTTTGAGTCGCTGCGCACAAAAAAGACAGATGGAAGTGTCACAGTGACACTGATTGTGATCGGGGATCTGTTGCTTTTGTATGGAGCGCTCCTAAGAAGCAGTGCTTTTTTGCTTGCGAGCGCCCTTTGGCTTTGTGTAGGCCTTTACGAGCTGTACCGTCTGTATCAGGAATTTGGGAAAGCATGTTTTTTGAAAAAGCTTTTGAGTGGTGTGGTGGTTTTTGTACCGATTCTGTGCCTTGTCTTTTTGCTGTTTGCATTTGACAGGCACGTATATCAGTTGGACGAAAACTGGAATGCGTTTATGGAATATAATGACACACGCACGGAGCTTCTTGATTACCGCTATGACCTGCTGGATTATGTGACCAATGCAGAACGTTTACAATCGCTTGGTATTTCCGAAAACGATGCGCTGCTCTATTTGACCTGGCAGTTTGGCGACGACAGGGTTTTGAGCACTTCGTTTATGGAAAATGTGCTGATGGGAGCGCAGCCGCGTGCTGTGGACGGTTCCATGATTAAGGGATTTGCATCTCATCTGTTTGAAGAACTGTATTCCTTAAGTGCGCTGGTACCCGGCTTGTTCTGTATTCTTGCGCTGCTTGTACTGCTTTCTTTTGCCGGAAATCGGGCGGAGAAAAAGGGCTTTTTGCTTTATCTGCTTTTGAATGCCTGCGTGCTGTCTGTGATTTTATTTTATTACCAGTACAGTGGCAGATGGAACCACAGGGTCGTATCGGCGCTGTTTTTGGCATTGCTGCTTGGCCTTTTCTTTGAATGTCCTGATCAGAAGAATGGAAAACAGGAGATTTTTATGGCGGGATTGCTCGCGACCACGCTTGTTGCATTTTTCAATATCGGACTGCTTTTTAACAACCAGTTTGCGTACAGGGCCGATCAGCGTGAGGAGCCGCATTATGCGGCACAGCTTGCTGCGCTGCGCGAGGAGAAGGATACGCTGTTTGTGATGGATATGTTCACGTTTCAGCGGGCTTATCAATATGATGTATTTATCGCTTGTCCGGCCGGATCGCTGGATAATGCGGTTTTAGCGGGCAGCTGGTTTGTCAATTCTCCGATCACAAGAGCGATTACCCAAAGCTATGGCTATGCCAATCCGTTTGAAGCGCTGGAAAAAGGAAGCGGGGACGTGGTGCTGCTCGATAATTGTTATCCGGAGGAAAAGGCGCAGTATTTGAGCGAACATGCAAAACGGAACTTTGAGGCGGTCTATGAGAAGACGGAAAACGGTTTTCAGCGTTATAGGATGAAGGAGACGGAAAAATGATCGGACTTTCCAACATTTTGCTCATTATAATATGGGGAATCACAGTGCCATTTGTGCTTGGAATGCTATGGGAGAAGCTGCTTTTTGATTCGGACCGGATTTGTTGTGCGAAAAATTTTGCGTTTGGCTTTATGACGATGGCAGCGGTATTTCAAGTGCTTGCCGTACCAATGATCTTTCTGCGCATGCCGTTTCATGCGCTGAAGGGTATTTGGGTGGCAATCATTGTCTGCCTGCTCATTGCTTCCGTCACTTTCAATGCGAAGGGTTTCAAAGCAACGCTGAAGAACAGCGTTTCCATAAAAAAACCGGAATGGACGGAACGGCTGATCTGGCT
>CAZBRY010000082.1:0-299 GCA_964494285.1 uncultured Lachnospiraceae bacterium | reverse complement strand
CCTGCTTGCGGGGCATATGCATGTAGATACGGATGATGCGCGTTTTGTTGCGGAGGCGATGGAGGCGGTGGAACAGGATACGATGCTGCAACACCATCCGCTTACGGGGGAATTTCTCGGCAGTCCGCTCGGAGAGATGAATAAGGATATTGCATCCCCCTATCCTATTTTTTTAGGATTGGTCGGAGAGCTGTTTGACCTGCCGCCTGCGGTGGCGGCGCACGTGATTCTGCCGATGTTATTGATTCCCCTCTGTTATGCTGTCTATTTTGTAATCGGAAGCTGGTTTTTTGACAGCA
>CAZBRY010000081.1:3640-10894 GCA_964494285.1 uncultured Lachnospiraceae bacterium | reverse complement strand
TGAATATGGGTTATCCGCTTTTGGATGAGGACAGTATCGTCACGATTTCGGCGGAACGCGTCATTCCGCGAAATGAACATGCGGCGGCGGATATCGAGAACTGGATGAAAATGGAGAACCCTCAGGCGGACTATGAGGAGCGCTGCTATTATCATGATTTCACAAAGCCGGGCAGGACAGAGCCGGCGATGGCTTCCATCGTCCAGCCGAAGCTTGGCTGCGGTCTGAAAATAGAGTATGATGCAAATGAGCTGGATTGTTTTACGCAGTGGAAGATGATGGGCGTCCGTGATTATGCTCTCGGTTTGGAATGCGGGAACTGTTATCCGGATGGCCGCGATGTGATGCGTCAGAAGGGCCTGTTAAAATTCTTAGGCCCGGGTGAGAAACAGGTGTATCAGGTAAAGGTTTCCATGCTGGAGACGCCTTAATGTTGCTATTCAGCCTTTGGCTTCGTAGTAGCAGATTTTCACCACATGGGCAAGATATTCCTTTACGATGTCTATGTGCGTATTGGCATAAAGCATACGGGTGCCGACGACGTCCTCGATTTCGTTGAATACCGGCCTCCCTTCATGGTAGATAAAATCGATGCCGACAAGGTCGGCTGGAAGTGCGGCGCTGATCTTTTCGGTCAGGGCCGTTTCTTCTTTTGTCAGCACATGCAAAGAGGCTGTGCCGCCCAGAGAAAAATTGGCGCGGATTTCGGGCTTTTGAGACCGCAGATTAGCGCCGGTGCGCATCATGCCGGCAATGATTTTTCCGCCAAGAACGTAGACGCGCAGATCCTTTCCGATGTCGGAGGCGCACCGCTGGAAAAGAAGCTTTGGGATGATGCCGTAATCCTTTTTTAAGTCGGACAGCGCCTGATGTAATTCCCTCTCGTCACGGATCAGACCGACATGCATCCCACCATGGCCGCCCGCCGGCTTTAACACAAACGGATAGCCGAATTGCTGCGCTGTTCTGCCGTCCGCAGGATTGTCAGGATAGACCGTATCCATAGAAAGGATGCCGTATTCCATTAAATAGTCATAGGTACGCTGCTTATCGTTGCAAATTTCACAGATCCTCGCGCTGTTAAATACAAGAATGCCGCATTGCTCCAACGCCTGTGAAAGCGCGGGAATGCGGGAGCGGTTGATAATAAAATCCGGATTTTCGAGTGTATCGGCGCATAACGAAGATAAATGCGGGTTCAGGGGCAGCAGGCGTTCATCGGTTGTGAGAAGCAGGGAGAGCATGATGCCCTTCCGTTTGCTTTCTTCCATGAACAGCTCGATAAACCCCGTATTTTTTATGGCGTCATGTGGTTCGTAGAGCAGGTATCCTTTTAATGTGCGCATCGGTCAAGTTCCTCATTGATATAGCTCATGATCGCGTCGGCCACATTGACGCCGGTACAGTCATAAATATTTTTAAAGTGGGCATTGGAATTGACTTCACAGAGAATCGGCTCGTCCTGTTCACCAAACAGGATGTCCACACCGGCAAAGTCGAGGCACAGGGCATGGCAAACCTCCTGCGCAAGCGCAATCTGGCTATCAGTCGGGTGGTAGGGCCTCATGGAGCCTCCGTTCGTAATGTTTGCCCGAAAATCATGTTCGTTGTAACGGAGCATGGCGGTGACGGGCTTTTTCCCGACAATCTGGAGCCGGATGTCCCTGCCCGCGCTCGTGTCGATGTATTCCTGAAATAAATAGGCGCTGCCGGGGTTTTGAGACAGGATAGAAACCGCCTCTTCGCGGGAATGCGCCAGATATACCTGCATGCCGAAGGAACCGAAGCACTCCTTGATGACAAATGGATAGGAAAGCTCCTGCTCGACAGATGCAAGAAACGCAAAATCTGTATAGCCGATATTGGAATAGGTCATCGGCGCGAGGCAGGTACGCGGCATTTTGACGATGCCCGCAAGCCGGACAGCGCTCAAGGACTTGTCGTCGCAGGCTTCGATCGCATCCGCACAATTAAAAAGACGCAGTCCTGTTTTTTCCAGCGCATGCGCGAGCCTGATATCCTTATCCCAGAACAGAACAAAATCCGGACGTTGCTCAGAATCGCAGGAGATGACTTCGCCGCTATCGGCACGGACAAGAAAATCTGCGTTTGTTTTGAGCAAAAGGTGAATCCGTTGTTTTTGGGCGGCTCTTATAAGCCATTCATACAGCTCCTGAAATTTTGCCGTATTCAAAAATTGATTAACGATAAACCATCCCGTGCGCATATGCTTGATGCCTCTTTTCCTGCTTTATAAGAAATTTCCCCGGGTTTCCTAAGAGATTCGATATCCGAGTACTTCTATGCTAGCCCGAAGCATCGTCAATGTCAAGCAAAGGCTTGCATTTGAGGTCACTTTCGTTATATTCTATAGGAGGATAAAAATGCGGATTAAAGTACCGCGTAAGTAGAATCAACTGGAGGGGAGGCGCAGCTTTGAAAGAAAAAATAAAAGAAGCCGCAGGGCGGATGAAAAGTGATCTGAAAAGTGCAATCTGGATCATTGCGGCTGCTGCACTTTACGCGTTTTTCATGAATGTGCTGCTTGGCGGCACCTGTCCGATCAAGCTTCTGACAGGTATCCCATGTCCGGGGTGCGGGATGACACGCGCGCTGTTTTACCTGTTCACCGGCAACTGGGCGCTGTCCTTTCAGATGCACCCGCTGGCCGCCGTATGGGCTGTATTTGGGCTGTATCTTGCAGTTATGCGCTATTGGTACAAGAAAAAGCCGAAGGGGATGCTGCTGATTCTGATCCTCCTATGCGCTGTGATGTTCGGCGTTTACCTGTACCGGATGCTGACGATCTTTCCAAATCGGGAGCCGATGACCTACGGAAACGCAAATGGAATTTTGCGCCCAATTATCAAACAAATTCTCTCCGTGCTTGAATAATTTTGGGTTCCTTGATTTTATATGTCTTTCGCAAAATCTCCTATTCTGCCAAGATGCCTGCCGACAAATCAAGAATTTTCGTAATCCTCCTGCATAAAGTCATGATTTTCAAGTCCATGGTAATAATTCGCCTTATGTGCCGTAAATTTATAAACGCAATAATCCTCCGTATCGATGCCATCGGGGTAATAGATTTCAAAGCCGTCACGCCACAGCATGGCTTTGTGCCCGGGGTCGGTCATGACTTCGATTTCTCCGATGAGCATCAGGCCCATTAATTGATTTTCGTCGCAGAAATACACAGATGCCATTGGATTTTTTAAAAATTGCCGGGTCCTGCGGGAAGAGTAATTGGTCGAGAAATAATGCGTGAACAAATCGTCGTGCTGCAGGGAAAGCATTCCCTTAATATTTGGGTGGCCGGTTTCATCGATAGAGGAAACATAAGCAATTTTAGAAATTTCTACTAACGCGCGGATCTCATTTTTTATTTGTTCTGTCATAATAGCTTCTCCTTTTCCTGTAAGTTGGTAAGCACCCGCCGAAGGGTATTTTCAAAAAGGGTGGTTTCTTCTTCGGTAAATCCGGCATAGTAGACGTCATTCATTTGCTCCGATACATTTTCGTATTCATCGCTTAAAGCTCTTGCCGCTTCGGTCAAAACGATGCGGATTTGCCGCCTGTCCGCTTGATCGAACACACGCGTGATCAGCTTGGCCTCCTCCATGCGGTCGAGCATGCCGGTGAGCGTCGTTTTGGCTAGTCCGGTTTTGCGCGAAAGCTCGATGATTGGAATGTTGTCATTTTGCCATAAAACATACAAAATGCGTCCCTGAGCGCCATTAAACGCCTCCACACCTGCGTCGGCAAGCAGCTTTTCAAAGATTCTGCCGCCCACTTGTTTGATCTGTGTCATAAGAAATCCGCCTTCAGTTTTCAAAATAGTCCTCCTGGGTATTAAGTTCTATTTAAGATAATACTATATAGTACTATAAATGTCAACAAAAATATAGAACGGTCATTGTGATAGTTTCTTTTTAGTATGCGGGAAACCCTGTTCCCTTTTTTAACACCCGATGATAAACGGGCATATCTGCTGCGGGTTCCGTTACGGCTTCAAGTTTTCCGGCGTAAATCATTTCTTCCATGCGAAGCGCGATCCACGCGTCGCTGATGCCGAGCCGGTATTTTCCGAGCACCCGGCCGACGATCATCCCCTCCTGAAATGTTTCGCTTTCTGCCGCGATTTCGCGAATAATGAAGTCATCATAAAACGTTTCCGGTACACCGACCAACCGTCCGTTCAGCACTGCGCGCAGTGGAGCACCTTCCTTTTGAAGCGCCAGCCAATGAGCGGCGCAGTCTTGTCGAAATGCTGCAGGTATAGGACTTTGCAGGGAAAGATACCGGTGCCATGCCCCGGGCATGACTTCACCGCAGCTAAAGATGCGCAGGATAGTACCTTTATCGCCGGTTTCCCATTCGGGAAGTTTGATCATTGATATTTGTCCGCGGCATTCCTCCAGCCGATCCAGTCGGGCCATCAACCAATAGAGCCCGCAAAGCTCGTCCGGCTGACTGCTGTACCAGATGCGGATGTCTTCTCCTGCCGACACACGGTCGCAAACGGTTTTCAGATTATCCTTTGCTGTTTGCAGCATTTCATGAGCGGCCTGAAGGCCCTCCTCATGGGGATAAATACTATATAGATGCTCAAGTTCCCGCAGCCGCAGAGCGCCTGGTTCACTTTCGGAGATATTGCCCATACTCAGCGACAGGTCGAATCCGTAGACATCCGCAGGACTCCCGCCCAAGGGAATGGCACTTTCCCGCGCTAGCCGCTCCTGTTCTTCCGCTTCTCGCTTCGCCTGTTTGATTTCCTTTTTCGTTGGTTTCCTGCCATCTGAATGGCTGACAATCACGCCGATGCTGCATCCGCCATTTTCATCCCTGCCATAATTCTGCGCAATTTTCAAGCTTGCGCAAGCACTTTCATTAAAAACAATTTCAATCATAGATGCTCCCCTTTAATAAAAATAGCGGCTTTTTGTGTAGCGTTTGAAGATTCTGAACAATCTGCTTTCTTTCAAGAAATCACCTCCAAGCCTGATTTTACTATAATAACCCTGACAACAGTCTGTCAAGGTTTATGGAGATTTTATTTCTCGCGGCTTCCTAATGAAAAAACAAAATACCAAAAGAACTTTCATAATAAAGAGAATCTATTTGGAAAAGATGGGATCGTATGGTACAATAAAGCAAATTCATTATAATTTTTTTGAGGAGGAAAAGCATGGACGAAAACGAAATGAACGTCAATAACACACCGGTATCGGAAGGTACGCCGGTAATGGAGAGCGCACCGGCACAGGAGACGGTGACGGAAAATACATATTCACAGGCGGTACCGACTCCGAATATACAGCCAGCACCGCAGTACGAGTATCAGCAGCCGGTTGACAGCGAGCCGCCTGTATCAGGTGGGAATATCGGATTTTCCATCGCATCGATGGTCTGCGGTATTTTATCGATTCTTTGCTGCTGCGCGTGGTATATATCCATTATTCTTGCGGGTGTTGCGATCGTATTTGGTATTCTCAGCCTTAAGAAAAATGCCGAAGGAAGAAATATGGCGATCGCCGGTCTGATTACCGGAGGGATCGGAGCGGTGCTTTCTATCATCGTTTTGGTTCTTGCTATGGTAGGCATGGCAGCGGGCGAAAGCGGCGCGCTTTATCAGGATATTATGGACTCTCTGGATCTGTAGAATGGGAATGCTATGACAGGCAATACGGATAAACTATTTTATGCCTGTGGCAAAGTCCTGTTTCTTTTCGGCGTAGCGGCCGTATTGATCGGCGCGCTTGGCGGTTTGGACTGGCTGCTTCAGCTTGACGGATGCGTGTTTAAACGCGTGACAGGGATTTATTGTCCCGGCTGCGGCGGCACGAGAGCGTTTTTCGCCCTTTTGCGGCTGAAGCCTATAAAAAGCTTTTTCTACCATCCGGCAGTTCTCTATTTTGCCATCGTGTATTTGGTTTTTATGGGAAAGATGTTTCTTCTGAAGCATTTTGGGATTGGCACGGAGCATGAAGGCCGTTTGGTTCTGTTCATTTTGATCGGCGCGGGCCTCATTCTTGTACAATGGTTCGTAAAACTGATCTGCCAGCTCGTGTTTCATATGACATGGTTATAAGAAAACTTACAGCCGTAAGAAGGCTGCGGATTGCACAGAACATCGAAAAAGGAAGCGATCGCTTCCTTTTTTGATGTTCTCTTAATATCCGTTCTGGTTATAATTGATGCAGATTTCGTTGAGCGCTTCACACATTTTATGTAGATAGATAAATGGACCAATGATGATAAGTGATCCTAATACATACCAAAGCCAGAAGGTGGAGGCGTCAAAATTTGTGGCTGAACCGCGTGCACGGGCTTCATCACCGATCCGGTTGGATAAGGTGTGAAACCAGACCAGCGGGTAAATGCCAAGTGTCAACCAAGAGAAAATAAAGTAAACCAGACAGAAATGCATTGTCCTTTTGCCGTCACGTCTGGAAGCTGTCAGATTGATATCATCGCCAACCTTTGACAGAAAATAAATGGAGTAAATTCCACAGGTCACAAGGGAAAGTAAAATATACATGCCAAGACTCCTGTCTGTCTTAAGCCGTATCCCCGAAGGCTGCGGGCGGTTGGAACCAGGCTGATCATAATTCCAATTACTCTGTTCGTTGTTAAAATTATTGTTGTCCATCGCTAGACCCCCTCTTTTGCATTATTATTGAAATTATGACATATTTTCCGTATTGGTCAATAAAAAAGTATGAGGCGTACAATTTATCTGGAATACCGGCCGGAGGCACCGCAAGGGAGGATTAGGCCGTTTTCTTTAACGGGCAGGCCAATTTCTCCGGCTTCCACGCGTCCGCCGAATCTGGCGGTGATGGCAGTGTTCATCATATAAGCGAGTACGGCGGGCTGCAGTCCTGTCGTGTAAGAGTTAATTAAAAAAAACAGTGGATTCTCTGATAAAAGCTGTGTACACAGTTCGATAAACGGGAAAATAGACTCCTCAATCTTCCATGTTTCCCCTTTGGGACCACGCCCATAGGAGGGCGGATCCATGATAATCGCATCGTATTTGCTGCCGCGCCGGATTTCCCGTTCCACGAATTTTACACAGTCATCCACGAGCCAGCGGATAGGAGCCGATTCCAGACCGCTGCTTTTTGCGTTTTCCTTCGCCCACGCGACCATCCCTTTTGAAGCGTCGACATGTGTGACGTTTGCTCCTGCGGCCGCCGCGGAAAGCGTCGCGCCGCCGAACGCCCCCGCCAGAATGCCGACCAGCGTGAT
>CAZBRY010000081.1:0-3630 GCA_964494285.1 uncultured Lachnospiraceae bacterium | reverse complement strand
ACGGGCCGGCCTGCTAAAGCGATTTTTTCACAAAACCAATCCCAGTTTGCCGCCTGCTCGGGAAACAGCCCAGTGTGCTTGAAGCTGAACGGCTTTAACTGAAAGGTGAGCGTTTTATAGCGGACGCTCCACTGCTGGGGCAAATCAAAAAATTCCCATTCTCCTCCGCCCTTTGTGCTTCTATGATAATGTCCATTGATTGATTTCCATTTTGGATTTGTTTTCTTTGTATTCCAAATGACCTGCGGATCGGGCCGCACTAACAGATAGTTGCCCCACCGTTCGAGCTTTTCGCCCGCGCTCGTATCCAAAACCTCATAATCCTGCCATTGATTGGCAACCCACATGCTGTTTTCCTCCTATACCTTCTGCTATTACTATATATAGATGTTGAGAACAAAAGGTTCTTTTGACCTTGCATCACATCTAGAATATACACCAATATAGGAAAGTGCGCAATTATTATTGACCAACGTGTTTCCTCATATTATAATTACCGTTATGTCGGCAAGGTGTTTAGACCCTTTGCAAATGAAATTTAGGAAATGGGAGTGCGGGATGAGTACAAAGGCGGCGAGCGGCGGCATCATAGTGGCGGGAATTCTGTGGGGAACGATGGGATTGTTTGTGCGCGGACTTTCGGCGGATGGATTTTCCTCGATGGAGATTGTAGCGCTTCGTGTACTGGCAGCGCTGCTGTTTATGGCGATTGTGATTCTTTTATATAATAAGAAGCTGTTCCGAATCCGTCTGCGTGATTGTTGGTGCTTTGTTGGAACCGGCGTCTTTAGTCTTACCTTTTTTAACTTTTGTTATTTCCAAACGATTATGATGACGTCGATGTCGATCGCCGCAATCCTTTTATATACGGCACCGATTATTGTGGTGCTGCTATCGTCGGTATTGTTTCAGGAAAAGATCAGCGCAAAAAAGATCGGTGCGATTTTGGCATTTCTCGGCTGTGTATTTGTGACGGGTATGATCGGCGGCGAAGGCTTGGTAATTTCTCCGCTGGGGATTTTGTTTGGTCTCGGTTCGGGACTTGGCTATGCGTTATACAGCATTTTTAGCCGCTATGCAATCGAACGAGGCTATGAGTCCTTTACGATCAGCTTCTACACTTTTTTATTTGCGGCCATCGGTACACTCTTTTTGATTCCGGTGCAGGAGACTGCGCTAAAGCTTGCAGGCGGAAATACGGGGCGGGATCTTCTACTTATACTTGGGATTGCCCTGATCGCGACCGTTTTGCCTTATATTCTGTACACGCTCGGCCTTTCTCATGTGGAAAATGGAAAAGCTTCAATCATGGCCTCGATCGAACCGGTTGTCGCGACGCTGCTTGGCATCCTTGTGTTCGGCGAACATATGACTGCTGTTGGAACGATTGGCGTCCTATTTGTGCTTGCCGCGATTGTTCTTCTGAACCTGAAATAGTGAGGGCTTTTGCCCACTATATATAGTAGAAATACACTCCATGCACCGCAAGGATAAAAAATGTTTTAAAAAAAGTGCAATTTAGCATAAATTTTACTTGAAATATGGTGTTTTGTCGTGTATACTAAATTTTGCTGTGACATTGATAGCGTAGAAACGTGAGGTTGCTGGGTAATCCCAGGTTTTCCGTGGAGCGAATGTCAAGTTAGGAAACTGGCGACAAGTCACTGTACGAATTCATAAGTCTGTCAAATGACAGAAACGACGTGTTGGAATGTAAAATGTGAAATTTTACGACACACACGGGAGAGTGTACAGTCACCGCTTGTCGTACTTAGATTTAAAAGTGCGAAAAGGAGGCGACTTTTTTTATGGCAAATCAAGTAATGAGAATCACATTGAAGGCCTATGATCATCAATTAGTAGATGTATCAGCGAAAAAAATCATCGAAACTGTAAAGAAAAACGGATCTCAGGTGAGCGGACCGGTACCCCTTCCTACGAAAAAGGAAGTTGTTACAATTTTAAGAGCGGTTCACAAGTACAAGGATTCCAGAGAACAGTTCGAACAGAGAACTCATAAGAGGCTCATCGATATCATTGCACCGACCCAGAAGACAGTGGATTCATTGTCCCGACTGGAAATGCCGGCCGGTGTTTACATCGATATCAAAATGAAAACAAAATAAGACCCCTACTAGTATGAACGCATTCGCGTTCCGCTGTAGCGAAAACAGGAGGTAAGAAATGAAGAAAGCTATTTTAGCGACAAAAGTCGGGATGACGCAGATTTTCAGTGAAAATGGCGTGTTAATTCCGGTTACCGTATTGCAGGCTGGACCTTGTGTCGTAACACAGGTTAAGACCGTTGAGAACGATGGATACAGCGCAGTGCAGGTTGGCTTTGTTGACAAGAAAGACAAGGTGATCAACAAGGACAAATCAGGAAAGAAAGAAATCGTTCACAGACATGGTGTCAATAAGGCACAGAAGGGTCACTTTGATAAGGCTGGTACAGGCTCCAAGAGATTTGTCAGAGAGTTCAAATTTGACAACTCAGAGGAATATGCACTTGCACAGGAAATCAAGGCTGACATTTTTGAAGCCGGTGACAAGGTCGATGCGACAGCAATTTCAAAGGGTAAAGGTTTCCAGGGTGCAATCAAGAGGCACGGACAGTCCAGAGGACCTATGAAGCATGGTTCCAAGTTTCATCGCCACGCAGGCTCCAACGGCGCTTGTTCAAGCCCAAGCCGTGTGTTCAAGGGCAAGAAGATGCCGGGACATATGGGTTCCAAGAGGATCACGATCCAGAACCTTGAAATAGTGAGAGTAGATGTGGAAAAGAATCTGCTTCTCGTAAAGGGTGCGGTACCGGGACCTAAGAAATCTTTAGTGACTATAAAAGAAACTGTAAAGGCTAATATTTAGCTTTTATATGGAAAGGAGGAACACACAGATGGCAAACGTATCTGTTTACAATATGGAAGGCAAAGAAGTTGGCAAGATGGATTTGAATGATGCGGTGTTTGGTGTCAAGGTCAATGAACATCTTGTACACATGGCAGTTGTTCAGCAGCTTGCAAATAATCGTCAGGGCACACAGAAGGCGAAGACCCGTTCGGAAGTTTCCGGCGGTGGAAGAAAACCTTGGAGACAGAAGGGAACCGGTCATGCAAGACAAGGCTCGACAAGATCTCCTCAATGGAAGGGCGGCGGCGTCGTATTTGCTCCGGTTCCGAGAGATTATTCCTTCAAGCTTAACAAGAAGGAAAAGAAGCTGGCTCTTAAGTCTGCACTTACTTCCCGCGTACAGGAAAATAAGTTCCTTGTGCTTGATGAGCTAAAGTTGGATGAAATCAAGACAAAGAAGTTTATGGAAGTGCTTAATAATTTGAAGGTATCAAAGGCAATTGTTGTTTTGGAGGAGGATAATAAGAATGTAATCCTTTCGGCAAGAAACATTCCGAACGTAATTACGGCTTCCACAAACACGATTAATGTATATGACATCATGAAATATAGTACGATTATCGTAACCAAGAGTGCTGTAGCGAAGATTGAGGAGGTGTATGCATAATGGCAAACATTCAGTATTATGATGTAATCCTCAAACCGGTTATTACTGAGAAGAGTATGGCGGGAATGGGAGACAAGAAGTACACGTTCCTTGTACACACAGAGGCAAATAAG
>CAZBRY010000080.1:7230-10921 GCA_964494285.1 uncultured Lachnospiraceae bacterium | reverse complement strand
AAAGGAACGGATATGCGGAAAGGAATCATTATGAGGGTAGGTATTGTTGGTGGAGGTGCTGCCGGAATGACGGCTGCAATCACTGCGGCTCAAAGCGGACATGAGGTGACGATCATGGAGCATAGCAGCCGTGTCGGAAAGAAGCTGCTGCTGACCGGAAACGGAAGGTGTAACCTGACAAACGTAAATCAGGAATCTTGGCATTATCATGGCAGCGACCCAACATTTGCCGATGATATTTTTCAACAGTACAGCCATACAGATACGCTTGCTTTTTTCACAAGGCTCGGAATTTACACGAAGAATAAAAATGGATGTCTATATCCTTATTCGGAGCAGGCTTCTGCAGTTTTGGACGTGCTGCGCATGGCACTTGCGCATGAGCAGGTGTCCGTGCTGACGGATTGCCATATTACGCATATTCAGAAAAATGTGTTGTTTCAGGTTGATACAGATCAAGGCCGTTATGAATTTGAGAAGATTATTTTGGCAACAGGCTCAAAGGCAGCACCGCAAACCGGCTCGGACGGAAGCGGCTACGTGCTTGCCGAGAAACTTGGACATCAAATCATCAAGCCTCTTCCGGCGCTCGTACAGCTTCGTTCGGAGGAGCCATATTTTAAGCAACTTGCCGGAATTCGGACGGAAGCAAAGCTTACGATCTTGTGCGAAGGGAAAAAATCCGGTGTGGAAAAGGGAGAAGTACAGCTCACAAACTATGGACTTTCTGGTATTCCCACCTTTCAATTGAGCCATATTGCAGCGAAGGCGCTGGATCAGGGGAAACGAGTGGAAATCGGGATTGATTGGATGCCGGATATGGAAACAGAAGAAAGTGTTTTCGTCTATTTGAAAAATCGGATCCAAAATTGTCCCAATAAAAATGCCGGGGAATTGCTGATTGGTATGTTACATAAAAATTTAAGTCTGCTGCTCGTGAAGCTTAGCGGCATAAAGGCGGATAGGGCAGTAAATACGCTGACTCAAGAGGAACTTTACAGACTTGCGCAGGATATCAAGCAACTTTGCATACCAATATCTGCCGTTAATTCCTTCCGCGATGCGCAAATATGCAGTGGCGGTGCGGATACATCTCAAATAAAAAAGACTCTAGAGTCCAAAGTTATCGAGGGGCTGTATTTTGCGGGGGAAATGATTGATATTCACGGAGACTGCGGGGGCTATAACCTGCAGTGGGCATGGTCTAGCGGTATGCTGGCGGGAAGGCTTTTGGAATCATGATCAAAATCAATCAAATGAAGCTGCCCATTCCCCATACGGAACAGGCGCTTGAGAAAAAAATGATACATATATTGCAATTAAAAACGATCTATAAAAATATGAAGATTCCTGAATTTTCCTATCAGATCGTAAAACAGTCACTGGATGCTAGGAAAAGACCGGAATTGTTTTACGTTTATGCCGTTTCCGTTTCCTTTGAACAAAAAGAGGAGGATCGGATTCTGAAGCTGAATCGGGATCCTAATGTGACGCGACTGCAAGCGTGTGCCTATGTGATTCCTTCCAAAGGCAATCGACTTTTTACTAAAAACCCTGTCGTGATCGGGAGCGGTCCGGCCGGATTGTTCTGCGCCCACCTATTAGCTCTTGAAGGATACCGACCGATTGTGCTGGAAAGAGGCGAAAATGTGGAAAAGCGTGTGGATTCAGTGGAAAAGTTTTGGGCCGGAAATCCAGTCAATCCCGAGTCAAATGTACAATTTGGAGAAGGGGGTGCAGGGACATTTTCTGACGGCAAATTAAATACGCTTGTGAAAGACCCAGACGGTCGGAATCAGTATGTTCTGGACACATTTGTAAAGCATGGTGCGAAAAAAGAGTGCGCATTTACGGCAAAACCACACATTGGTACGGATGAATTGAAGAAAATTATAAAAAGTATTCGAAACGAAATCATAGACCGCGACGGTCGATTCCTGTTTTCTTGTAAAATGACTGACTTAGTCATAGAAGAAAATAGGATAAAATCGGTGATTGTGGATAACTTTAGTGGGGAGGATTATATCTTGTCGGATGGCAGAGTGATCGGACAGGGTGTATTCGAATTAGATACTGAAATTGTGATACTTGCAATCGGACATTCTGCGCGCGATACATTTGAGATGTTGGATCACATAGGTGTTCCGATGCAGCAGAAGCAATTTGCAACAGGTCTTAGAATGGAACATCCGCAAAAGCAAATTAACAAAAACCAATATGGGCAGGAACGAGTGGAGGGATTGTCCGCCGCTGATTACAAGGTGACAAATCAGACAAAGAATTCAAGAAGCGTTTACTCTTTCTGCATGTGTCCAGGTGGTTATGTTGTTAATGCTTCCTCAGAAGAGGGAAGGCTTGCAGTGAACGGTATGAGCTACAGCGGGCGGGATTCTGCGAATGCAAACAGTGCGTTGATTGTTTCCGTGGGGGAACAGGATTTTGGCGCAGATGACACGCTTGCCGGAATGCGTTTTCAGCGGCGGCTTGAAGAAAAGGCCTACGCGCTCGGTAACGGAAGGATCCCAATTCAACGCTATGGCGATTTTAAAGCGAACCGTGTCAGTACGGAATTTGGGGACCTTATGCCATGTACAAAGGGGAAAACGGAATTTGCGAATTTAAGAACCTTATTTTGTGAAGAAATCAATGAAGCACTTATTGAATCTATTGAAAAATTCGGTTATACTATGAAAGGTTTTTCGAGCGAGGATGCACTTTTGTCCGGTGTTGAGAGCAGGACCTCTTCTCCGGTAAGAATCCTGCGTAACGAAGACGGAGAGAGCGAGATCAAAGGACTTTATCCGTGCGGAGAAGGAGCCGGCTATGCAGGCGGCATCACTTCTGCGGCGATGGATGGTATGAAAACAGCGGAAAAGATAATAAAGAGCTTTTGTCCCGTATATGGCGGGTAAAAATCGCCGGACATATCTGGCGGTATTTAAGAAACATGAGGAGAAACAGATGAGAAAGAATGAAGAGAATAAAACGTATGAGCAGTCGGTGCGTGCCACATTAAAGGATCGGAAGAGGATTGTTGTGAAAATTGGTTCCTCCTCATTGCACCATATGTCTACGGGTGAGCTCAACCTGACGAAGATGGAGCGTCTTGTCAGAGAACTGTGTGAATTGAGAAACCAAGGGAAAGACGTTATTTTGGTATCCTCCGGTGCAATTGCAGTTGGAAAGCGGACGATGAACGTGATGCCAAATGAGAAGGAAATTCCGTTAAAGCAGGCATGCGCGGCAGTTGGTCAGGCTCGTCTCATGATGATTTATCAGCGACTTTTTTCGGAATATAATCATATCGCGGCACAGATCCTCATGACGAAAAATACGATTGTAGATCAGATTAACAGGCAGAATGCCCATAATACATTTACGGAGCTGCTTAAGTTGGGCGTAATTCCGGTTGTCAACGAAAATGACACGGTTGCTGTTCATGAGGTGGAGGATACGATCGGAGATAATGATTTTCTTTCGGCAGTTGTGGCAGCACTCGTCGAAGCAGATCTATTGATTCTTCTATCGGATATTGACGGACTCTATACGGATGATCCGCACGCAAATAAAAATGCACGCTTCATTGATATTGTCGATAAGCTGGATGAATCTTTGATGCAAATGGGAAAGGAAACGACGGGGAGCAGTATCGGAACAGGCGGCATGAGTGCAAAGCTGCATGCGGCGACGG
>CAZBRY010000080.1:0-7220 GCA_964494285.1 uncultured Lachnospiraceae bacterium | reverse complement strand
CTATAATCAGCGGAGGAATTTAGCGCATGAAGATCCTGTTTATCGGAGACATCGTGGGACAGGCGGGCTGTGAATTTTTGCAGCGGCAGCTGCCCGGCCTGCGTCGCTTTTACGGGGCGGATATGGTGATTGCAAACGGAAAGGATGTCAGCGTTATTCACAAGATCATAGAGGGACGTAAATACGGCACACTGTTTGTAGGCCACCGCGACGAAAATTTTAAAATTGCGGATTATGTGGAGAATATGTAATGTGTCTTTAAAAGTGGTGATTTAGAAAACAAGACTTGGAAAGGGATGAAAATGAGTCTGGAGGAAAAGATAAAACGAATCAATGAATTATATCATAAATCTCAAAAAGAAGAGCTGACAGAGGAAGAAAAGCAAGAGCAGAAGGCTCTGCGGGCAGAGTATGTGGCAAATGTCAGAGGGAACCTGCGCTCCCAGCTTGACAACATTCATATTCAGGAAACGGATGGCAGCATTACAAACCTCGGGAAAAAGTTTGGAAAGAGAGAATAACGCGCATGGATAATGGTCTAACGGCGACTGATAAAAAAGAGATCCGGCGTCAGATTTTAAAAATCCGAAATGGGCTGAGTGAAACCGAGCGTCTGGAAAAAAGTGAGCGAATTATGAAAATGCTTAAACGGCAGGAGGAATATCAGAATTCCGCGCTGCTTTTTTTCTACGCATCCTTTGGAAGCGAGGTTATGACAAGGACGTTCTTGCGGGAGGCTTGTTCAGAAGGAAAGCGGATTGCCCTGCCGAGAGTGTTTCTTTTTGAAGAGGAGCCCCGCATGGAGTTTTACGAGATTACGGACGATTCCCAGTTGATTGTCGGCTACAAAGGAATCCCCGAGCCCAATATAATGCATGAAGAGGTACATAAGATGGAGGAAATTCCGGATCTGATGCTGATGCCCGGCGTTGCTTTTGATAAAGAGCGCACCCGCATTGGCTACGGAATGGGTTTTTATGACCGCTATCTGGAACAGCATCCGGGAATCAGGACGATTGCCGTAGCCTATGCGTGTCAGGTGGTTGAATCAATCCCGGCATCGCCTTATGATTATCGGCCTGATCGGCTGCTTACAGAAGAAAGGATTTACTAAATGGATTTTGAAGAAAGAACGGCGCCGGATAAGGAACCTGAGCGCCAGTATTATTTTATGGAAAAGGCCGGTGCCTATTTGAAGGAAAAGGAGAAGCTGCTGCAAAGGAAGCTGACGTTTCATGTGACGACGTTCGGTTGTCAGATGAATGCACGTGACTCTGAGAAGCTGGCGGGTATTTTAAAAACAATTGGTTATTTGGAAGAGTACGATGAGGAACAGGCGGATTTGGTCCTGTTTAACACCTGCACGGTCAGAGATAATGCCAATCAACGTGTCTATGGCAGACTTGGTGTTTTAAAAGGCAAGAAACAGAAAAACCCACACAGGATGATTGCCTTGTGTGGTTGCATGATGCAGGAAGCGGCGGTGATTGAAAAAATAAAAAAAAGCTACCGGTTTGTCGATTTGATATTTGGCACGCATAATATTTATAAGCTTGCGGAGCTTTTGTGTACGAAATTTGAAAGCGGCGGCATGGTTATCGACATTTGGAAGGATACGAATACAATTGTGGAGGATATTCCGAGCGACCGAAAATATCCGTTTAAATCCGGCATCAATATTATGTTTGGATGCAACAACTTTTGCAGCTACTGTATTGTGCCATATGTGCGTGGAAGGGAACGGAGCAGGAGTGCAAGGGACATCGTGCGGGAAATCGAAAGGCTTGCAGAAGACGGCGTGAAGGAAATCATGCTGCTTGGACAAAATGTCAATTCCTATGGCAAGGATTTAAAGGAGCCGATCAGCTTTGCAGAGCTGCTTACAGAAATAGAGGGCATCGACGGCATTGAACGGATCCGGTTCATGACCTCGCATCCGAAGGATTTGTCAGATGAGCTGATCGCTGTAATGAAAAAATCCGTTAAAATATGCAGACATCTGCATCTGCCTCTGCAATCGGGCAGTACAAAAATACTTTCGGCAATGAACCGCCGATACACGAAGGCGCAGTTTATTGAGCTGGCTTTGCGAATCCGCAGGGAGATCCCAGATATCGCGATCACAACGGATATTATTATCGGCTTTCCGGGAGAGACAAAGGAAGATGTGGACGAGACTCTTGATGTGATTAAGCAGGTTCGATTTGACGGCGCGTTTACTTTTATTTATTCAAAGCGCACGGGAACGCCTGCTGCCGCCATGGAAAATCAGGTGCCAAAAGAAGAAGTCAAAAAACAATTTGACCGTGTGCTTGATGCCGTACAACAGATTTCCAGAGAGATGGCTGCTCGATTTGAAGGCAATATCGAAGAGGTGCTTGTGGAAGAGGTCAACGAGCAGGACGAAACGTTGTTGACTGGACGACTCAGTAACAACCTACTCGTGCATTTTCCCGCAGACCATGCTTTGATTGGAACGCTCGCCAAAGTCAAGCTTAAAGAATGCAGGGGTTTCTACTATCTTGGAGAGCTGCAATAACAATTTTGGTTTAAAAAATATCGGGGTTTGCGGATTCCATAAATTTCACAAACTTTTCAGTCGCTCCGGAGGACAGCGTACCGCTCGGATAAACGAAGCTGAGAGATCGTTTTGGAATTGGGGTCTTCAAAGGGATTTCAACAAGAATGTTGGATTCCAGCTCCTTTTTTACAAATTCCTTAATGACACAGGCGGTTCCAAGACCAATTTTTGCGAATTCAATCAGCAGATCCATGGAAGTTGTTTCTATAAGATTATTGGGCTCAATTTGATTTTCGTATAGATAGTAGTCAATATACTGACGTGTCATATTTTCCTTATTCAGCATTAACAGCGTCGAATGACGGAGAATGTCATCCGCGGGCTGCGACTGAATATAGTCTTTTGTTGCCACGAAAATATCTTTGATCTCCATGACCGGCGCGTAGTGCAGAGAGGTGGTCAGCGGTCTTATGGAGTTCGGTCTGCCGACCAGGCCGATATCTATTTTCCCTGCTTCCAGCAGTTCAAGCGTCTGGTAGGTGGATTGACATTCGACCGATATCTGAATGTGGGGATTCTGCTTCATAAAATCCTTTAAATAGGGAAGCAGCACGTATTTACAGAGCGTTGTGCTGACGCCGAATTTGATGTGTCCGCCGCCGAATTCTACAATGTGCCTTAACTTTGCCTCTCCGGAAGCAATCGACTCGAAAGCAGACTTCACATCTTCGAAAAGCAGCTTTCCTTCATAGGTGAGGGAAACACCTTTAGAGCTTCGGATGAAAAGCGTGACATCCATATTTTGCTCCAGCTTGGCGATTGCCTTGCTAACGGCGGGCTGACTGATAAATAGCTTTTTAGCAGCGGCAGAGATGTTGCCCGTATCTGCGGTTACATAGAAAATTCTATATAGGGAAAGACTGTTTTCCATAGTAGTTCCTCTTTCTTTGTAAAGTTTCATTTGCTTGCAGAGATCAATATTTTTCTCTTTATTGTATTATAACATAATATGGGGTTATGGAAAACATGAAAAATATATATTTTATTTATAGTTAAAAAAATGTTATACTGAAGAACGTTAGGAAGCAAAGAATTGATTTAGATATAACAGGAGGATATGGGCATGCAAAAGGGTATGACAATGACACAGAAAATTTTAGCCGCACATGCAAGCTTACCGTACGTGGAAGCAGGACAGCTTATTGAAGCAGATTTAGATCTCGTACTTGGAAACGATATTACAACACCGGTTGCGATTCGAGAAATGGAGAAGATGCATAACAGCGGTGTATTCCACAAGGACAAGATTGCATTGGTAATGGACCATTTTATCCCGAATAAGGATATTAAATCCGCGGAAAACTGCAAATGCGTAAGGGATTTTGCATGCAGGCACGAAATCAGCAACTATTTTGATGTTGGAGAAATGGGCATTGAGCATGCGCTTCTGCCGGAAAAAGGGTTGACGGTCGCAGGCGATGCGATTATCGGAGCGGATTCCCATACATGTACTTATGGGGCACTCGGTGCATTTTCAACAGGCGTGGGCAGTACGGATATGGCGGCAGGCATGGCAACGGGCAGAGCATGGTTCAAAGTGCCTGGGGCGATTAAATTCAATATAGTCGGAAAGCCTTCTGAATGGGTGAGCGGAAAGGATGTTATTCTGCATATCATCGGCATGATTGGTGTGGACGGTGCCTTATATAAATCGATGGAGTTTGTCGGAGAAGGAATTGCAAATCTGACGATGGACGATCGCTTCACGATTGCAAATATGGCGATCGAGGCGGGTGGAAAGAATGGGATTTTCCCTGTGGACGCACTGACCAAAGCTTATATGAAGGAGCATAGCAGTCGGACTTATCAAGTTTATGAGGCAGATGAGAATGCGGTTTATGACGAGGAATATACGATTGATTTATCAGCGCTGAAGTCCACTGTCGCATTTCCGCATCTTCCGGAAAATACAAAGACCCTTGAGGAAATAAAAGAGCCGATTAAAATTGACCAGTCCGTCATCGGCTCCTGTACAAACGGCAGACTGGACGATTTGAGAATTGCGGCCAAAATTTTTAAAGGCAAAAAAGTTGCAAAGGGGGTTCGCTGTATTGTCATTCCGGCGACGCAGACAATTTATTTGCAGGCAATGGAAGAAGGACTTTTGAAAATTTTTATTGAAGCGGGTGCGGTCGTATCAACGCCGACGTGCGGACCATGCCTTGGCGGATACATGGGTATTTTGGCTGCCGGTGAGCGTTGTATTTCTACGACAAACCGGAACTTTGTCGGCAGAATGGGACATGTGGAATCGGAAGTGTATTTGGCAAGTCCGGCAGTGGCGGCGGCGAGCGCAATCGCCGGCTATATTACGGCACCGTCTAAGGACTGACAAAATGAATCAGGGAAAAGGAGAGAACATGAACGCAAAAGGAACTGCTTTTAAATATGGCGATAATGTTGATACAGACGTTATCATTCCCGCAAGATATTTGGCTATCCAGGACAAAGAAGAGCTTGCGGAGCACTGTATGGAGGACATTGACAAGGATTTTATTAAAAGGGTGAAGAAGGGCGATTTGATTGTTGCCGGAAAGAATTTCGGATGCGGTTCTTCAAGAGAGCATGCACCGCTTGTCATCAAGGTGGCCGGTGTGAGCTGTGTGATTGCGGAAACCTTCGCTCGTATTTTTTACAGAAATGCAATTAATATCGGGTTTCCGATCATTGAGTGCAAGGAAGCGGCAGAGGGAATCGAAGCGGGCGATGAGGTAGAGGTTGATTTTGACAGCGGAACGATTTACAACCGGACAAAAGGCACGCAGTTTCAAGGCCAGCCCTTTCCGGCGTTTATGCAAAAAATCATTGCCGCCGAAGGATTGATCAACTATATTAATAATAAATCATAAAAGAGCGGCGGATATGGGAAACGGTATCCGCTGTTTTTGTGTATGCGCGTCGCACGTCACTAATTATGTTGGAAAGATTACTTGAAACATATGTTCGGGTGTGATAGACTATAGATGTTTGGAGTTGGCGGATAGGTATATGGCAGGGAAGTGTTTTATGAAAAGGAATGATTGGATGATTGCCGGTGCGGCGCTATTCATTGCACTAATATGGCTTTTTGCTATACAGTTTGGCAAAGAGGATGGCAGTCAGGTCGAAGTGTATGTCGACGGCGAGCGAACAGCAGTTTATTCTTTGACGGAGGATCGTGAGGTGCTGATTATGGGAGCGGATGGAGGCACGAACCTGCTTGTCATTGAGAATGGAGCTGCTTTTATAGAAGAGGCTTCCTGTCCTGACCGGCTCTGCGTCTATCAACAGGCGGTCAGTAAGACTGACGAGACGATTGTCTGCTTACCAAATAAAGTATTGCTTCAGGTTTTCGGCGGAGAGGCAAGCGTTTATGATGGCGTGACGGACTGAGCGATATTGTGATATTGTTTTAGATCTGTCTGGAGGGATTTGTTGATTATGGAAAAAGAAGCGAGTGGAAAAAGAATAGCTTATCTCGGTTTATTTGCCGCGTTGGCGATTTTATTTGGATATATCGAGCTGCTGATTCCGTTTCATTTTGGCATTCCGGGTATGAAGCTTGGTCTTGCTAACATTGTGACCGTATTCGTGCTTTACTTGTTCGGGTTCGGTGCGGCAGCGGTGATCATGCTTGTACGGGTGCTTGCTGTAGGGCTCCTGTTCGGCAATGCTTATGGGATTTTATATGGTCTTGTCGGCGGAGCCCTTAGTCTCATTGGCATGCGCCTGTTTATGAAGTGCAAGGGCGTCGGTATGGCAGGAGTCAGCATGGTGGGCGGTATTTTGCATAATATGGGACAGCTTTTTGTGGCATCGTTTGTTGTAAAGGAGCTTCGGATTGTTTATTATGCGCCAGTACTGATTATTGCCGGCACGCTGACCGGAATTTTGATTGGAATTACGACGAATCTTATTTATTCAAGAATACAGGCCGCGGGATTTTTACATAAAACCGTTTTATAAAAGCAGATAAGGGGACACTATGATCGGTTATTTAAAAGGAGAAATTGCAGGGATTTATGAAGATCAGATTGTATTGGAGGTTAATCAGGTCGGCTATAATATTAAAATGTCGGCGAGTGCGATTGGCTGCTTAAACGGTCTTGGCAGTGAGATTAAGATTTATACGTATTTGAATGTACGTGAGGATGCGATGATCTTATATGGTTTCCTGATGAAGGATGATTTAGACTTTTTCAAACTGCTTATTCAAGTCAACGGCATTGGTCCTAAGGGCGCACTGGCGATTCTTTCAGTGATGACGACGGATGATTTGCGGTTTGCAATTTTATCTGCGGATGCCAAAGCGATTTCAAAGGCGCCCGGCATCGGTGCAAAGACAGCACAGAGACTGATTATTGATTTAAAAGATAAGGTATCTCTGGAAGATGCCTTTGAACAGAAACTCATGCACACGAAGCAGCAAGGTGGCGGTGGCATGACCGGCATTTGTGACGAGGCGGTGGAAGCGTTGACGACACTCGGTTATTCTGCTTCCGATGCACTGCGTGCCGTAAAGCAGGCAGAGGTTACATCGGAAGATGATGTGGAAGCCGTCCTGAAAAAGGCACTTAAGAAACTGACGATCAGATAGATTACAGAACAATCTGTTTGTTGCGGATTCATATTAGAGGAGAATTTTCATGCCGAAAAGGAT
>CAZBRY010000079.1:0-11021 GCA_964494285.1 uncultured Lachnospiraceae bacterium | reverse complement strand
TCCAGAATTAAGGATTGCAACTTTTAAAAATGTCCTTGACAAGGGGTACATTTTAAACAGCTCCCGATTTGTATTACTCTCTACATCGATCGTATAAACCGCAGCAAATTCCTCTGCAATTGTGTCGGTCAAATAATCGGTAATGCCGCCCGGCTCCTCTGTCTGCATGTTCAGGTTGACGACCATAACACCGTTTTCTTTTAAGTGTGCCTTTACCAGACGAAAAAACTCCACCGTCGACATCTGAAATGGGATCGTAATATCCTGATAGGCATCCACCATGATGACATCATATTTCTGATCCGTCGCCTGCAGATAGGCTCTGCCGTCATAGGTCACCGTTTCGATGTCAGCCGGAAGTTCAAAGTATTCCCGCGACAGATCCGAGATTTTCTGGTCGATCTCGACACCCTTGATTTCAATATCCCCAAAATAATTCCGGCACTGCTTCGCGTAGGTGCCCGTGCCCATTCCAAGCACAAGCATATTTTTATCCGAATCATCCGAAACACCGGCCATCAGCGGCGCCACGAGCGCATAATCATAGTACATGCCTGTCAGCTCATCCTCCTTCATCATGATAGACTGCACGCCAAACAAGACGTTCGTCGAAAGGATGATACTTTGTTCGTCCTCCTTAACCTGTAAATAATTATAAATCGACTCGCCTTCATACAGCAAAGAGTCCTCCCAAAACGCGAAACTGTCCTTTGCACTGAGCAGGCTGCACACGAGAGTCACAAGCACAGCCGCCGTACATTTGGCAGTCATCTTTTTTACACTAATAAAATAAAGAAGACCTAACAGAAGCAAAATTCCCGCAAACAACAAAAACGTGACCGAAGTACCAACCGCCGGTATCGTCACAAATGTTGGCAAAAATGTGCCAATGATACTTCCAATTGTATTATACGCGCCAAGCGTACCGACGACCTTTCCGCTGTCATCCAGACTGTCCACCGTATATTTGACGAGCGACGGCGTCACCGTACCAAGTAAAAAGAGCGGAAACACAAAAATAAGCATGCAGGCGAGAAAAGCTGCAATAATCAAAAAGGAATTGCTGATCGTCACGATGAGCACGCCGGATATTGCGATGATCACGTATTTCCCGACAACCGGAATCGCTGCAATCCACACTGCGGCAATGATCAGGCGCAGATAAAGCTTATCCGGATTCGGATCCTGATCGGCTCTTCTGCCTCCCCAGATGTTTCCAAGTGCCATCGCAATCATGATCGTTCCAATAATGATCGTCCAAACAATCTGCGAGGAGCTGAAATATGGAGCCAAAAGTCTGCTTGCACCAAGCTCTACCGCCATCACTGACATTCCGGCAAAAAATTCAGTCGCGTATAAATAGTATTTGTTTGATAAGATTGAGAACGTTTTCATAAATTATTGTTTCCTTTTCTGGAATTGTCTGTATTGTTTTTAAATAACTTTTTCAAAATAATGATAAACGTCATCCTGTCCTATGTGCTTCATGCAGGAGGAAAGCATCCGATAGGAAGATTCATTTTCATGAAAGCATTTTGACACGATTTTATTCAGATGAAGTCGGTATAAGCCCCAGTCCGCCACAGCTTGAAATGCTTCCGTGCCGTAGCCGTAGTTTGCATAAGGCTTCGCAATCCGGCATCCCAGCTCTGCCTCCCCCTGATAACCAAAATGATAAAGAATCGCTTCCCCGATCAATTTCCCGTCAAGGCGGATTGCGAAATTAAGTGCACTGCCATTTTTAAAATCCTGACGCGTTACACGGAAAAAGCTGTCTTCCACCATCGGTTCCGTAAGTCCCCCAACGTCATCATAGCCCCAATATCGGTTACGTTCTGCATCCAGAACAAGCGCGTTATAGGCTGGAACATCCGCCTCGGTTAGTTCGGACAGTGTCAGCCTCTCTGTTTTCAGGAGGGGAACCTCTTCCAAATAAAGGAGATGGTTGTTTTGGGGCTTGACTTGATATTTGGAAGCAAGCTTGATGGGCTTATACTGCATTTTTGCATCTCGAAGCCCTTTATTAGCCGCATCATCCTCGCGGTTAATGAATATCGCATCCTGAGCGAACGCGCGGTTAAACTCCTGAACCAGCGCCGGATAAATACCTTCATAAGAATAAAGCGCCTTTTCGATGTGAATAATCAGCGTATCTCCGCATTTTTCGGCCATCTCCAGTGCAATCAGCTTCTCGCCTATAAACATGCCGCCTGTACGCGTCCAGTCCGCATCGGGCGTTTGAAACAGCCGTTTTGCATTGATCAACTCCTGCATCGCCTCCGCGCTTTTGTGTTCCGGAAACTCCGCAAGGTAATCTTCCCAAAATTGGTCGATTGCTACCCTGTCAGCACCTGTCAGCGGCCGGAAGACAGCTTCCGGATACAAAGCGTGAAATTTCTTGACATGATTACGTTTCTTCGCATAATTTTTGCCCATAAATTCCCGCAGATCGACTGAATGATAAATATAATCTTTCCATATGCGGATATTTGCAATCTCGCAATACGGATACCGATTCGTAAGTAGGGGAAGCTTTCCCTCTGGCACCACAGAAATCATAAGCGGAACGCCACGCTCCCTGCAGTCTTTTTCTATTTCTTCAAGCGCTGCCTCTTCATCCCCATTTTCGCCTGCAACAGGATAATCAAACGTCGTACCACCCCGAATCGTATTGCGGATAATCAGACAGCCCGCCGCTTCGGCCCATTCGGGATTTAAGTAGTCTTTCCACATCAGCTTTGTCCCGACAGAATATTCACAAAGAATATAGGCGCAGTTCTCATAATAGCGTCTCAACACTGCGCTGTCCTCTTTCTCTACTTTCTTAAACTTCAAAATCCTACACCTCATTTCTATCGCGGCTGTTCTAAGAAAGCCGCTCTATTATCATTTTCCTGTAAACAACGGCATCCTTCAGGCAACCTCCCATGGGTTCTCCTCATTATTTACAAATCGCTTGCAGCTCGTTAGGGAATTTCTCACCATTGTCTCGATTGCGTTGTCCGTATAAAATGCCATATGCGGCGTCACGATGACATTTGGGAACGAGCGCAGAATCGCAAGATCACGATTTAAAAGCACATCTGCATTTAGGTTGTTATAATAAAGTCCGAATTCCTGCTCAATTACATCCAATCCGGCAGCAGCAATTTTCCCGCTTTCGATGCCTTCGATCAGTGCCGCAGAATCGATCAAGCCACCGCGCGCCGTATTGATAATCACAGCATGATCCTTCATCCGTCCAATGCTTTCCTTATTAATAAAATGGAAATTCTCCTCTGTCAAAGGAGCATGGAGTGTAATGATATCGCTCGTGCAAAGCAGCTCCTCAAGTCCGACATAACTGGCATATTTCTTTGCCACTTCATTCTCATACAGGTCATATGCCTGAATTTTACAGCCAAAACCGGATAAATGCTCAATGACCGTCCTGCCGATCCGTCCTGTGCCAATGACACCAACCGTAAAGTTGTGCAACTCCCTTCCCTGAATTCCTTGCAGAGAAAAATCCTGAATTTCTGCCCGCTGCATGATTCGCTTCATCTTGCGGATACACATCAGCATCAACATAATCGCATAGTCTGCCACACCCTCCGGTCCGTAGACTGCATTACCGATTTTAATGCCAAGCTCCCTTGCCTTTTGCAGGTCGATATGATCATACCCGATTGTTCTCGTTGAAATATAACGAATACCGCAGTCATAAAAAGCCTGCACCATTTCTGCAGGTATTTGCGAGGTAATGATGCTGATACTGTCGCACTCTGCGGCCAGTTCAATATTCTTACCTAGGATGGGCGGTTCCCTGCATATTTTCAGCTCAATTTCTAATTCCTTGCTATATTTATCAAACCACTCTTGCTCATCAAAATCCCGATAATTATATACCAACACCTTCATATAAGTTTCCTCCGCACAAATAATACCAATGATTTTATTTTCATAGACTTTACAAGGCACTACGACGTAAAATGCCACTCTCATCAATGACCTGTATCATCTCTTTCATTTGCTCAACCGGCAGCACAAGCGCGAATCGGACGTATCCTTCTCCCATGCTCCCAAACGCACTGCCCGGCGTACAGATGACGCCCGTCTTTTCTATCAGCTCCATACAAAACTCCTGAGAGGAGGAAAATCCCTTAGGAATCCTCGCCCAGGCAAACATTGTGCCTTTGCTGTCCGGCACATCCCAGCCAATCGACCGCAATCCCCCGCAAAGGACATCACGCCTCTCCTGGTATTTTTGGCACTGTGCGACAACTCCGTCACGCGGACCCCGCAGGGCGGCAACCGCAGCGTGCTGAATCGGCAGAAACATCCCAAAATCATACTGGGAACGCAGTAGCTTCATCGCATCAACGATTTTTTTATTTCCGATCAGGAACGATATGCGTGCGCCGGTTAAATTGAAGGATTTTGACAGCGAGAAAAATTCCACGCCGACTTCCTTTGCACCCTCAAACTCCAAAAAAGAACCGCCTCGCACACCATCATAAATGATATCCGAATACGCGTTGTCATGGATCACAATGATGTTATATTTTTTTGCAAAGGCAATCAACTCCTCATAAAATTCCTTCGGTGCAATCGCACAGACCGGATTGTACGGATAGGAAACAAGAATCAACTTCGCACGGCGTGCAACATCCTCAGGAATCTCATCAAATCGCGGCAGAAAGTTGTTTTCCTCCTTTAAATTGTAAAAATAAAGCTTTCCTCCGCCTAAATAACCACCAACCTCAAAGACCGGATAACCCGGATTCGGCAAAAGTACAACCTCATCCGGATTGCAAAGTGCCAGACCGATATGTGCAATTCCTTCCTGTGAGCCGTTCACCGACGTGATTTCATCAGTCTCTATTTCCACACCAAATCGATCCCTATAATAATCCCGAACCGCGCTCAGAAGCTCCGGAATGTCTCTTAACGAATAATGAAAATTTTCAGTATCCCTTGCCGCCTCAATAAAGGCCTGCTGTACATGCGGTGCCACCGGAAAATCCGGGGTGCCGACAAACAGATTGTACACCTTTTTTCCCTCTGCAATCAATTCCTCCTTTTTTTCATTTAGTGCCGTAAAAATGCCCGTCTGAAAATGCCCCAGACGTTCCGCTGTGAGAATATCCATTGATAAGCCTTCTTTCTATTATTGTCATATTTTAATAGTTTATCACATTTAAGATATAATTTGAACTATCTAACCATTAATATTTTCAGTATCATTCTCTCCTTTTGTAATGCAATCATAGCGTATCTCAGGTGAAAATGCAAAGATGAATTCCAGAGCTCATTTGTACGTATCGGGGATTTTGTTCATTCCCATCGTTTTCAGAAATCTTCGGCAGCCACAGGTAAGTTCGAGGCATGCCTTGCACACGAATAAACCCCGCCCTTTTTATGGGGCGGGGTGCTTTACTACATCTAAATATCATTTCATTGTTGCGGTTTCCAATCCGGCATGATCGAGCTTTGCAAGCTCGATCACCTTATCATAGTTAAGACCCAGAGCTTCTGTCATACGCCGTCCGTACTCGGGGTCAGCCTTCTGGCAATGCACGGCATGGCGGTATTTGACATTATCCGTCACCGGAGCAATGTCGGCAGCCGTATTCGTAATAAGGAGTGCCCGCTTGTCTTCCGTCATTACTCTCCAAAGATTGCCGCCTGCACGGAAGCAGTCATCCGACGGATCGTCCTTTGGGTCATAACGCCACATTGCACCTTCTATCTCCAAGGGAGGCTCAGCAACTTCCGGCTGTGCGGTCCAGTATCCTGCGCTGTTCGGCGAATAAGCCGGTGCTGCACCATAGTTGCCATCCACACGCATCGCTCCGTCGCGATGATACTCGTTCACTTCGCATTTTGCGCGGTTGACCGGTATATGATTGTGATTTACGCCCAAACGATAACGCTGTGCATCGCCGTAGGCAAAAAGCCTGCCCTGCAAAAAGCGATCGGGAGAAAATCCGATTCCCGGAACCACATGTGCCGGTGTAAATGCCGCCTGCTCCACCTCGGCAAAATAGTTTTCCGGATTGCGGTTTAACTCATAAACGCCTACCTCAATGAGCGGGTAGCCCGCATGAGGCCAGACCTTCGTAATATCAAATGGATTTTCATAATGGTTTTTCGCCTGTTCCTCGGTCATCACCTGGATGTACATCGTCCACTTGGGGAACTCGCCGCGCGCAATGGCTTCAAACAGATCTTTCCCGTGATATTCACGATCCATACCATTAATTTGGGCCGCCTCTTCATTCGTCAGATTCCGAATGCCCTGCTGGGTCTTAAAATGGAATTTGCACCAAACGCGCTCATTCTTCTCATTATATAGAGAAAATGTATGCTCGCCAAAGAAGTGCATATGTCTAAACGATGCGGGAATACCGCGGTCGCTCATAACAATTGTCCTCTGATGAAACGATTCCGGCAGCAGCGTCCAAAAATCCCAGTTATTCTGGGCGGAGCGACGTCCTGTTTGCGGATCTCGCTTTACTGCGCGGTTCAGATCAGAGAAATTATGTACATCGCGGATGAAAAACGTCGGCGTATTATTGCCTACAAGATCCCAGTTGCCCTCCGGCGTATAAAACTTGGTCGCCACTCCGCGAATATCACGCTCACAATCAGCCGCACCTCGCTCACCCGCAACGGTAGAAAACCGGGTAAAAGCTTCGGTCACAGCCCCCGGCTGTAATACCTTTGCTCTCGTATACTGCGAAATGTCATGAGTCACTGTCAAAGTACCGTAAGCGCCCCATCCCTTCGCATGCATACGGCGCTCGGGAATCACTTCACGGTTGAAGTGCGCCATTTTTTCTAAAAGCCAGACATCCTGCATGACAACCGGTCCCCGTGACCCTGCGGTAATAGAGTTTTCGTTGTCTAGAATGGGCGCCCCCACTTCATTTGTAAGTTTTTTAAATTTTTCCATCTTAGATTCTCCTTTCTCCTTGTTGTTTTTACTTTTGCTACAATTTCTTTCTGACTGCTAAAATACAACTGTAAGCTGCATTTTAAACTGCTTTTCCGCAGCAACGGCGTGTGGGATACCGGCAGGCATTACGATCGTCTCTCCTGCATTTAAGGAATAATCCTGCTCTCCAATCGTAATCTTAGCAGTCCCATCCAGCACGGTCAGCATGGCATCTCCATTGGAAGTATGGGAGCTGATTTCCTCGCCGGCATCAAATGCAAACAGCGTGATGCTTACCGCCAAATTCTGTGCCAGCGTACGGCTCACGACCTGCCCCTTCGTATACTCTACTAATGCAGAAAGCTCCAAGACCTTTTCCTGTTCAATATTTTTTAAATATGGCATACTGCAATTCTCCCTTCTATTTTTCTTCCTGTTCATCTGAAACAAGCCGCTTCTCGCCCTGTATTGCCTGAAGGGGGCGAATATCCTGTGTCATCTCCAGTACACCGATATATTCTCCCGCGTCGTCTCTTACTGCAAAATACCGAATCAGGATGTATTTTCCTCCCATATTGATCCAGAAATCCTCATGATCCTTACGTCCTGCTTTGAAGTCTTCAACGAGCTTCTCCACAATATGAACACTTGCAGGCGGATGGCAGTTGGAAACCTTTCGTCCAATAATTGCTTTTGTTCGTGGGAATACACGCTCCGCACCCTGAGAAAAATATTTAACCGTATCATCCTTGCCAACAAAGGTAATATCAAGCGGAAGGGT
This sequence comes from uncultured Lachnospiraceae bacterium, assembly GCA_964494285.1. GTDB lineage: Bacteria > Bacillota > Clostridia > Lachnospirales > Lachnospiraceae > JAEYFP01. Next base: position 3,321 of record CAZBRY010000079.1, on the reverse strand, counting down.
ATCTAGCATCCGGACAAGCTCCTCCGGCTTCAGCACGCCGGTCGGCAGTGTAATTACGCCGGTAGCCTCCTCCTGTTTTACGGCGGCAACGCCCACAACCTTACCTGCGTCCGGGTTCCAGACCGGCACCTCCTCAATGAGACAGTACCCAAGCTCCACGCTCTCGCTCGCAATCGTCTTCCATTCGTCCTGGGTCAGATTCTCAAGCAGCATCGGAAGCAGGATGTTTTCCTCCTTAAAAATCATTTCTCCCGCTTTATCTAAAAAAGCCTCAATTTCATCATTCATCTGCGATGCGTCTTTTTCATCAAGAGCTGCTAAAATTCCCTTAAGCTGTGCGCGGATTTCATCATCTACACCCCACATGACCTTTGGCGGCGCCGTAATGCCATACTGCTCCATATATGGAAAGAACAGGTTCTCCTTTCTTACATAATGGCGGTCGATTGCAAGCAGCTTTGTCAGCTCGTCCCGCAATGCTTTTTGCGCGTCGGGATTTGGTAGAATAGCCAGCTGCGTACGAATGAGCGCAAACGACCTTTCAAGCGCCCGGTTTTCCCGCTTCAGCGTATCTGCCGGATGTCCCGGATGTTCCGCTTCCGCCAACGGTTTATGAATTTCCTCAATAGAACCCTTAAACACTGCAGCATGAACGTTACAAAGCCGCTGCACCTCCTCAACCGGAAGTCCATTCGTAATCAACGCCTGTTCTACCTGCGCAATTTCCTCTACCGACACATTACCGAATACCTCGGCAAATGTTTCTTTTACCTCATCGACACTTTTTCCGTCATGAAGCTGTGAAATCAGCTCCTTCAGCACCTGCTGCCGATATTCTCTGTTATTGATCTCCGCGCTCATTTCGTTCCCTCCTTTATCACATATCCATGCTGTGCAAATTCGTATTTGATCTGCTCTAAATCTATCTTTTTCATCGCCGCGCCCTTTGGAATCGTCATAAACCTTCCGGCGGTGGCCAGCATCCCGGGATTGGCAATGTCCTTAAAGCCCAATTCCTTCAATATAGCTATAATATCCGAATCAGCCATACATAATTCATAAACTGATTGATTTAAATCGAGAATTTTTTCTCCCATCGAAACGCCTCCCAATTTGTAGTCTATTTGAGCCATTCGTGTCATTTGTCTGTAAACTTTCAAATATCATATCATATTTCAGAAACATTTTCTATAAAACATTTATTAAATATTCAATCCTGTGTATTAAAAAAATCCCGAATGGGATTTCCCAAAATAATGCGAGCACATTTCACTCTCATCGCATCCAGCATCTTTTCATCCGGCTCAAAAGAAAGGAGTTCCACCCCTTCCTCCGTATTGATGACAATGCAGTATCCCTGTGCCTGACGATTCTTTGACGTATAGTCCTTTTGCAATGTGTTACGATCCTCTTCGTATTTCTTCAAACTCTCATCCCCACTTGGGGCTATCAGGACAACCCTGTCCATTGTGATGGTTTCCTGCCGTTTTCGCACTCTTTTATCCTTGATTTTTGTAATCTTCAATTCTCCGCCAAAATAAGAATATTCATATTCAACACCACTTTTAAAGGTCAAAAGAAACCAGCCTATTCCGCAGACCACACCCGGAATCTCAAAAATAAACGGAGAAATAACCGTACCCAGATAAAAGCATATCAGCATTAAAATAAGAAGTGCCGCCGCACCGATTCTTTTCTCGATTGATTTCTTTCTTTGAATAATTACTAAATTTTCAAACATCCTAATTTCTCCTTTATTTTTTTCATTATAACATGTAAAATAAGTATAATAATCGATCCATTATTTTTTTTGTCCTAAAAAATTCCGTCCATCGATCAGTAGTAGCGCCACTCTCCAAATCGCCCGCCCTAATCTCAATGTCTTCTTTTTCAATCTGAATTCTATAGGAACATAGCCTTTCCTTTGCATTTATATATTTTATAAGTGTGTCAATTTTAGCCTGTAAATCAGAATCCTCAATAGTTGCATAACGATTTTTAAACAGTGGATCATCAAACCAATCACCTTCATAATACTCACTCCGCATAGTCCATATTTCCCATCTATGATCCGATTTCGTGCATAGAACCTCCAGATAGCCAGAATAGTTCTCGATATCATATAAAAAATAATAAAATATAATTTTACATGCACTAAGATTTTCATCCAAAAAAACTACTATTTTTAATAAATGCTTTGTTTCTTTCCACTGCCCCACATATTGTGAAATTTCCGATTGTATATCCATAATATTAGTAGATGTAATTTCAATTTCATCATTTGGTGTAATCAGCATTTCATCATAAGGGGAAGCATTTGTAGTCGGTTCTCCTAATAATAACAAATAAATAAAAATGCCATAGATACAAAAATCAAGATAGCCGCAACTGTTTTTATAAGCAATATACGATATTTTTCCTTGTCCATTTTTTATTCCAATCCACAATTATATTTTTTAAAGGCCAAATAATATTGAATAGCCACCTCACCATAGGCTTCTGCCAAGTTGCCGGAACCATTATATTTTTCAAGAACCTTCTGTACATCTTCTGTTGTCATATTACCCTCTTTATTCCACCCCTTAAGTAACAATACTTTTGCTACCATATCTATATTGTAATTTGGATCTTGTAATTGATACCAAAAATCTCTTAAAACTTTCCAATCATTTGAATTATATTTTTTTTCGCCTAAATAATCATTTTGAGCGGCGATAGCCGTTGTTGCAAAAATCTGCCCTAGCCCTGTTGAACTGTCAAGTCTATATCCTATTACAGGGAGGGGTATAGACGGTATTTGATAAAGCAATACTTTCCACCCATCTTGTTGTATTCTATCTTTCCAGTCTTCATATTCTTCCTTCTTTTGTTCATATTTGTAAGATTCTTTAACTAAAGCATCTGCTGCCGGATCCTCAATCGCATAAAATCTGATTTCCTGAAAAAGAATAGCCTGTACTGCTGCCTTATCCACACCATACTCTTCAGCAGCTTCTGTAATAATATTATCGTATCGAAAAACTTTCTTTAAAGCCTCTTCATTTGTATTGTAAGATGCCGTCTTTGCAACTTGTAATGGATTAATATAACTTTTAACAGCTCCATCTAATTCTTGTAAAAGAACCTCTTTTCTTGCTCCTCTTTGAATTGCAGCTTTAATATCATTCCAGATCGGCCACTTGCCATTCAAATCCACCAGCCCAACCGGATTCCCCCAGCAATACCCATACCTGTTCAGCGTAAACGGCGCTGTGATACTTCCTCTAATCACATCCTCCGCACTGAATCTTCCTTCCTTAGGACGGTATTCCCTTGCCTGGG
>CAZBRY010000078.1:0-11041 GCA_964494285.1 uncultured Lachnospiraceae bacterium | reverse complement strand
GAGATGAAGGAGATCGGCGATGAGACGGGTGCTTATGTGGAGCGCCTCGGCAGGAATCTTTCGATGGAGTATTCTAAGAATGACCTGCTTAGAATCGCGATTGATTCCCATGTAGACGGGATCATTCTGGAGGCAGATGAAAGCGATGAAACGACGATGCTGATCAACAAAGCCGATGCGGAGGGAATCCCGGTTGTGACGATTCTGCATGATTGTCTGGGTACGACACGTAAAAGCTATGTCGGGATTAGCAATTACAACCTTGGAAATGAGTACGGCAAGCTGATCATCGATGCCGTGGAAGATATTTTGGAACGTGAAAAGGAAGAGGCGGCCGGAGAAGAGCAGGAAAAGGAAGCTGTTCCCATAGCAGAGGAACCCGTTAGAGTACTGATTCTTATGGATAAAAACTCGACAGACACCTCACAGAACATTATTTACAGTGCGATTCAGGAGGCACTTGAAAAGAAGGGCTTCGGGGAGCCACAGGTCGAGGTAGACGCGGCGGCAATCAGTAATGATGGCGCGTTTGGTTCGGAAGAATCCATTCGCGATATCTTTCAGAACAGAGAATACCAGCCGGAGGTGATCGTCTGTCTGAACGAGTTAAATACAACGAGTGTTTACCAGTCGGTTGTGGATCAGAATAAGGTAGGTCAGATTATGATTATTGGCTACTATGATTCTGATACAATTTTGCGTGCCGTAGAGAGAAACGCCATCTATGCCACGATTACGGTTAATACGATGCAGATAGGCCGCGATAGCGTCGAGGCATTAAATGAGTACCTTGATACGGGGCATGTCAGCGATTATTTTTCCGTAGATTTTACGTTGATTAACGCTGATAATGTGAAGGACTATCTGAGGAGCGGGAACGAAGATGAAAAAGAGTAGGAAATTCCGAAATCTCACGATTCAGACAAAACTGATTTTTGTATTCGTATTGACGTCGATCTTTATTTTCGTCGTGAACCTGTATGTGTACGTCAATTTGAATCAGATGATCGGTCGAATTGATGAGATTTATGCGAGCAACGTCAGCCTGAATGATATGACAGAAACGCTTAACAGTGTGCAGAACAGCATGACGGACTATTTAAAAACAAAAAGTACCGACGCGCTTGAACTTTATTACAAGAGCGGACAGACCTATTCGAAACAGCTTACAGAGTTAAACATTATCACGACAAATAATAACACGAAGCTGATGGAAAAGGGTATCCGCAATATGTCCGAAACGTATCTTGAAATCACAAATGAAACGGTGCAGGCAAAGCGAGGTCGCAATGTCGAGAAATATATTAGCGGACACGAGGAGGCGACGCAGCTTTTTTCCTATATCAACACGTATATTTACAGCCTGAACAACGAACAGTTCAAAAGCAATTCGAGTAACTATGAGACGCTGCTTTCTTCACTGAAATATTCGGAAGTTTTATGTATGTCCATTCTTGTCATCGTAGCGTTTTGTAATACGCTGATTATTATTCTGGTGACGCGTTCGATTACGAATCCGCTCAAGCTGCTCGCTAAGAGGGCAGACGAGGTTTCGGAGGGAAGTTTGGATGTGGAGCTTCTCGAGGTAAAATCAGGCGATGAAGTGGGTGTCGTAACAAAAGCGTTTAACCAAATGCTGCTGAGCATCCGGGAATACATCGACCAAATCAGGGAACGAATGGAAATGGAGAGCGCGATGAAGGAAAAGGAGCTGATGATGTCGGCTCACCTAAAAGATGCACAGCTCAAATATTTGCAGGCACAGATTAATCCGCACTTTTTATTTAATACGCTGAATGCCGGCGCACAGCTTGCAATGATGGAAGGAGCCGACAAGACGAATAAATACGTGCAGAATATGGCGGACTTTTTTCGTTATAATGTAAAGAAGAACAATGAAAACGCGACGATTGCGGAGGAAATTGAGCTGGTTGACAGCTATCTTTATATTTTAAATGTTCGATTTTCGGGCGAGATCCATTTTGAAAAGCAGATTGATGAATCCTTGCTGAATATTCGCATTCCGAGCATGATCTTACAGCCGATTGTTGAGAACAGTGTCAATTATGGTATTCGCAACATAGAGTGGGAGAGTCTGATTCTCCTATCTCTTTATCGGGAGGGTGACCGAGCCTGTATCAGTGTAAAGGACAACGGAATCGGAATTTCTAAAGAGCGGCAGGAGAAAATACTCGCACAGGAAATAGAACCATCTGACTTGTCAAAAGATTCCAATGGAATTGGTCTTGCAAATGTGATTTCGCGTTTAAAACTGTTTTGCGGCGTAGAAGATATTTTTACGATTAAGAGCGAAGGGGAAAATAAAGGGACGGAAGTAATTGTCAGTATTCTTATAGAATAGAGGAGCGGCTATGTATAAAGTCATGCTTGCGGACGATGAAGGAATTGTAATCGATTCGCTGAAATTCATTATTGAAAAACACTTTGAAGATATCTGCCAGATTGAATATGCGAAAACAGGCAGAAATGTTATCGAGCTGGCAGAAAGCTATCGCCCTGACATTGCGATTATGGACATTCAGATGCCGGGGATTAACGGCATCGACGCAATGAAGGAAATCCGAAAAGTGAACGCTTCGACGATTTTTATCGTGCTGTCGGCTTATGATAAGTTTGATTATGCGAAAGAAGCAATCAATCTCGGCGTCCTGGAATATCTGAATAAGCCGGTTGAGCAGGGGCGTATCGTCGAAGTGCTTAAGCACGCGATGAACATCATTGACAGAGAACGAGAGAAACGCAGCAATGACCTGATCATCAAGGAAAAGCTCGAAACAGTTGTACCTTTGATTGAGAATAATATGATTTATACGATTTTATTTCAGGATCATTATGAGGATGAGATTGACAATTTTAAAAATCTGCTCGGCATCGCGCAGGACTATGGTTTTATGGTTGTGCTCGAATGCGGGGAAAGTCAAGAGGGAAACCATCTGACAAATGTCGTCGGTGCGAGCGTGCGGACGCAGTCGTATTACAAGGAGCTGCGGGAAATTGTAAAGGGATTTTTTGTCTGCGTTACCGGTTCTCTGATGGCAAACCGGGTTATTATTTTTGTGCCCCAGGAAAAAGCGCAGCTTGATTATAACGAGCGAATCGAGATCATTGAAAAAACGCGCCGCATGATCAAAAAACTAAACAGTCATATCGATGTGAAATTCAGAGCCGGCATCGGCTCCACGCGCAGGCTGCATGAATGCATGGAATCCTATAAGGAGGCGCAGCGCTCGCTGCGCAATACGGACGGTACTGTATCGCATGTAAAGGATCTTCCAATCATGGTCAGCTATGAACAGGACTATCCGATCGAAACGGAAAAAGAGCTGTTTGAAATGACGGAAAAGGGGAACGAGAATGGCGCGGTTGTTGCCGCGAATCATTTCTTTGACTGGATGATTGAAAAATATGCGGATCATATTGCGGATATTAAACTGAAGGCGCTGGAATTTGTGCTGTGGGCAGAGCATCTGGCCTACGAGGAGGGTGGTATGACCTACCATTTCCTTTCCAGACAGGATTACCTGCCTTCCATTTTGCAGATGTCGGCACTTGATGAGGTTAAAACCTGGTTTGTTTCCAAAATACAGAACGCATGCAGAAATGTCGCACAAAATAAAGAAAAGCAATACGTTTCTTCTGTTGAAAAGGCGAAAACATATATTATGGGAAGTTATAACAAGGATATTTCTCTTGATGATGTTTCCAGAGAGGTCGATATCAGTCCCTATTACTTTAGCAAGCTGTTCAAGGAGGAGACCGGAGAAAACTTTATTGAATATTTAACAGGAATCCGCATCGAAAAGGCGAAGCAGCTTCTGGTCGGCTCCGGCCTTTCCATGAAGGAAATCTGTGTGGAGGTTGGTTATTCCGATCCGAATTATTTTAGCCGTATTTTTAAAAAGAATGTCGGCTTGACGCCGACGGAGTTTAAGGAGGATAAGACGGGATGAGAAGAAAAATCTGGTTACTACTACTGCTGTTTGGCGCCGCATTTTTTACTCTGTGTGGCTGTCAGAATCCGGAGGAGAGCAAAGTGGAGAAGGTAGAGACAGATGAGGAAAAACTAAAGATCGGTATGAGCTTTGATTCATTTGTTATCGAACGCTGGCAGAGGGATCGGGATGTTTTTGTCTCCACGGCGAAGGAACTCGGTGCGGAGGTGAATGTCCAGACTGCGAGCGGAGAGGTTACGGAGCAAATTGCCCAGATTGAATATTTCATTGAAAAAGAAGTAGATGTAATTGTCGTCGTACCAATTGATGCCGATAAGCTGGAGGCTCCAATCGGAAAGGCAAAGAAGGCCGGCATCCCGGTTATGTGCTATGACCGTGTCGCACGTAATTCCAATGCGGATCTGTTTATTTCTTTTGATAATGTCGAGGTAGGGGCTCTGATGGCAGCGGCGCTGTATGGAGAGATCGGACGTGAAGCCAACGTTGTGATGATCTGTGGGCCGGAGACAGACTATAATGTTGAGATGGTGCAGGAGGGATTTGACCGTGTGAGGGGGGCCTATCACGGCAATATCATCGGCAGCTATCATTGCGAGGCATGGCGTGCCGAGGATGCCTACGAATACATTAATGCAAATATGGAGATCGTCGAGAATGCGGATGCGATCATGTGCGGCAATGACAGTCTTGCTGGGGAGGTAATTCGTGCACTTTCCGAACGGCGTTTGGCCGGGAAACTTCCGGTTTGCGGACAGGATGCCGATTTGGAGGCATGCCAACGTATTGTGGAGGGAACGCAGCTGATGACTGTTTATAAGCCGGTGGAAAAACTTGCAAAAGCAGCGGCAGAATATGCGGTGAAGCTGGCAAAGCATGAGGAGCTCACGGATACAGATACATTTTTTGACGGTACATATGAGATTCCCTATGTAAAACTGCAACCCGTGCGCGTCACAAAAACAAATATGGATGATGCTGTTATTAACAGCGGTTTTCATCTAAAAGAAGATGTTTATATGAATGTTTCGGAAAATCAATAGGATAAATCGGAAAAGTATTGGCATTTTTGCAAAAAAGTGCTAATACTTTTTTAATTATGAACAAAAAGACATAAAAAATTCAAGAAGTTCACAAAAATGTACTATCCCAATCATGATATATTTTCATTGTAGCAAGTAACATAATTTGAAAGGGAGGATTTTAAGAATGAAGAAAAAAGTACTTAGTGCATTACTTAGTGCAGCAATGGTAACTTCTTTACTCGTAGGATGCGGAAGCGCAGCTACTACGGAAGCACCCGCAGCAGAAGCAGCAGTAGAGGAAGCAGCTCCTGCAGAAGAAGCAGCTCCTGCAGAGGAAGCAGCTCCTGCAGAAGAGGCAGCCGCAGGCGGACTTGTTGGTGTGGCAATGCCTACAAAGGATTTACAGCGTTGGAATCAGGATGGCTCCAACATGGAAGCACAGTTGAAAGAAGCAGGCTATGAAGTAGATCTTCAGTATGCAAGTAATGATATCCAGACGCAGGTTTCCCAGCTTGAGAACATGATCTCTAATGGATGCCAGTTGCTCGTTATCGCTTCCATCGACGGCGATTCACTCGGAACAGTTCTTGCACAGGCTAAAGACGCAGGAATTCCTGTTATCGCTTATGACCGCTTGATCATGAACTCCGATGCAGTTTCCTACTATGCTACATTTGACAACTACATGGTTGGTACAAAGCAGGGACAGTACATCGAAGAAGCACTGGATCTTAAGAATGCAGATGGCCCGTTCAATATCGAGATCTTCACAGGAGATCCGGGTGACAACAATGCAAGATTTTTCTACGGCGGCGCTATGGATGTTCTTCAGCCGTACGTGGATGCAGGCAAGTTAGTAGTACAGTCGGGTTCTGTTGAGTTTGAAAAGGTTGCTACGGCTAACTGGTCAACAGAGACGGCACAGTCGAGAATGGATGCAATCATTGCTTCCTACTATGCAGATGGCACAAAGCTTGACGCAGTTCTTTGCTCCAATGACTCTACAGCTCTCGGCGTTCAGAACGCTTTGGAAGCAGCTTACACAGGTGAATGGCCGGTTGTCACAGGTCAGGACTGTGACGTAGCAAACGTAAAGAACATGATCGCTGGAAAGCAGTCCATGTCTATCTTCAAGGACACACGTGATTTGGCAGCTAAGACGGTAGAGATGGTTGACGCTATCATGAAGGGCGGAGAGGCTCCGATCAATGATACTGAGTCTTATGACAACGGAACAGGCATTATTCCGACCTACCTTTGCGAGCCGGTATTTGCAGATGCAAACAATTATAAAGAGCTGTTGATCGATTCCGGATACTACGCAGAAGCAGACTTAATGTAATCTCAGAAAATAAAATGTTTTTAGTACAGGCGGGTGCATTGCCCGCCTGTATAAATATGAAGCAAAGACAGGCAGTCATCTGATTAGATATTGGGAGGGATTCAATTGGCGAAAATATTATTGGAAATGAAAAACATTACCAAAACCTTTCCGGGTGTAAAAGCGCTTGATAATGTAAATCTGCAGGTTGAAGAAGGCGAGATTCATGCATTAGTCGGAGAAAACGGAGCCGGCAAGTCTACATTGATGAATGTATTGAGTGGCACCTATCCTTTCGGCACGTATGAAGGAGATATCATTTACGACGGAGAAGTCTGTAAATTTACAAAGATCAAGAACAGCGAGGAAAAGGGAATCGTTATTATCCATCAGGAACTGGCATTAATCCCGTACATGACGATCGGCGAGAACATGTTTCTCGGAAATGAACGCGGGAAGGCGGCGGCGATTGATTGGACAGAAACATATGGAAAGGCAGACGAGCTGTTAAAGGTAGTAGGTCTTTCAGAGTCTTCGAGAACATTGATCAAGGATATTGGTGTCGGTAAGCAGCAGCTTGTCGAGATCGCAAAAGCACTTGCAAAAGATGCAAAGCTTTTGATTCTGGATGAGCCTACCTCTTCCTTGAATGAGGAAGATTCCAAGGCACTTTTGAATTTGCTTCTTAAATTTAAGAAGCAGGGAATGACTTCGATTATTATTTCTCATAAATTGAATGAGATTGCTTATGTAGCAGATAAAATTACAATCCTTCGTGACGGTGCCACGATTGAAACGCTGAACAAGGCATCGGACGATGTTTCTGAGGCGCGTATTATCAAGGGGATGGTCGGGCGTGATCTGACGGATCGTTTTCCGAAAAGGGAGAAGAAGGACATCGGGGAAATCAGCATGGAGGTTTCCGACTGGACGGTTTATCACCCGATCTACACGGAGCGCAAGGTCGTCGACAACGTGTCGATTAAGGTTCGCAGGGGAGAGGTTCTTGGTATTTCGGGTTTGATGGGTGCCGGCAGAACAGAGCTTGCGATGAGTATTTTCGGAAAGAGTTATGGTTCCAGCATTACCGGTGTTTTGAAAATCAACGGAAAAGAAGTGAATCTGCGCAATGTGAAGGATGCCATCGAGCAGAAGCTTGCATATGTAACGGAGGATCGAAAGGGAAATGGTTTGATTTCATCAAATCCGATCAAAATTAACACAACGCTCGCAAATCTTGGCAAGGTGAGCAAAAATATGATTATTGACAAAGATAAGGAATACGCGGTTGCAGTCGAGTATAAGGATAAGTTGAAGACAAAATGTCCGACAGTGGAACAGAATGTCGGAAACCTAAGCGGTGGTAATCAGCAAAAGGTGCTTCTGGCAAAATGGATGTTTGCGGATCCGGATATTCTGATTTTAGATGAGCCGACAAGAGGAATTGATGTCGGCGCAAAATATGAGATTTACTGCATTATTAATGATCTTGTTGCAGCAGGAAAGTCGGTTATCATGATTTCTTCCGAGCTGCCGGAGGTTCTTGGCATGTGTGACAGAATCTATGTCATGAACGAAGGAAAGATGGTGGGTGAGCTGTCCGGTGAGGAAGCTTCTCAGGAAGTTATTATGTCACATATTGTGAAATCAAGTAATAAAGGAGCGTAAACTATGAATAACACAAAAATATTAGAGGATGTTAAAAAGTATACGATGATTATCGTATTGGTGTTGGTTACCGCATTCTTCGCATGGAAGACAGGCGGAAAAATTCTGTTTCCCCAGAACATCAGTAATCTAATTGCACAGAATGCCTATGTGTTTATACTTGCAACCGGTATGTTGCTCTGTATTTTGACAGGAGGTAACATCGATTTGTCTGTAGGATCGGTCGTCTGCTTTGTCGGTGCGGTTGGCGCAACTTTGATGGAAAATATGCATGTCAACGTTTTCGCGGCAATTATTGTGATGATTATCACCGGTATTCTGATCGGGATTTGGCAGGGCTTTTGGATCGCGTTTGTAAAAATACCTCCCTTTATTACAACACTTTCCGGTATGCTCGTATTCAGAGGTCTGTCTAACGTTGTATTGCAGGGAATGACAGTATCTTTGAAATCACAGGCCTTTATCAAGATTTTTGGTGGTGGTGCAGATTGCTATTTCCCTGATGTTTTTAAAAACGAAGGCTTCAATATCACTTGTTTTGTTGCGGGTATTATCATTTGTCTCGTTTACATTGCCGTCCAGTTAAAGGATAGAATTACGAAGGCAAAGAAAGGCTATCAGGTTGAGAGCCTTGCTTCCATGGCAGTTAAGACCGCTGTAATTTGTGCGGTTGTATGCTGGTTTTTCTTCCAGCTTGCCAGATATAGAGGAATTCCGACTGTTCTTGCATGGGTATTAATCGTCGTACTCGTTTACGGCTATATTACCTCCAATACGACGATCGGTCGTTACTTTTATGCGGTTGGCGGCAATGAAAAGGCGACAGAGCTGTCCGGTATTAACACAAAAAAGGTATACTTCCGCGCATATGTAAACATGGGCTTTTTGGCAGCTGTTGCCGGGATGCTTACGATCGCACGTATGACCTCTGCACAGCCTACATACGGTCAGAACTATGAGATGGATGCGATTGGTTCCTGCTTCATCGGCGGCGCTTCCGCTTATGGCGGCATTGGCACAGTTCCGGGCGTTATCGTCGGAGCAGTCTTGATGGGTATCATCAACCTCGGTATGAGTATCATGAGTGTTGATGCCAACTATCAGAAGGTTGTAAAAGGCCTTGTTCTTCTAGCGGCAGTTATTTTCGATGTCGTGACAAAAAAGGGCAACAAATAAGTTTGAGATATATTGATTTCTTTCATATATCTAATCAGAGGGGGAGGCTTACTGCAAAACAGCGAGCCTCCTTTTCAATAGATTTTTCATCAATAATTTGGTATACTGGACTTCTGAAAGGGAAGAGACCGTATGTTTGATATTGAAGAGGAATTGAAAAAGCTGCCGAAGAAGCCCGGCGTTTATATCATGCATGATGAAAATGATACGATTATTTATGTTGGGAAGGCGATTATTCTGAAGAATCGTGTGCGCTCCTATTTCAGAGAGAGCACGACAAAAACAGTAAAAATTCAGCAGATGGTCAAAAAAGTCTGCTGGTTTGAATATGTTGTGACTGATTCCGAGCTGGAAGCGCTTGTATTAGAAAATAATCTGATTAAAGAACACCAGCCCAAATACAACACGATGCTTAAGGATGACAAGACCTATCCTTATATTAAAGTGACGACGCAGGAGGATTTTCCCCGCATTTTTCTAACCCGTGAGGTAAAGAAGGATAATGCAAAATATTATGGTCCCTACACTTCCGCCACTTCCGTGCGGGATACGATTGAGTTGCTTTGCAAACTCTATAAGCTGCGCACATGCGCACGCCGGATTGATGCGACGGAGGATTCCTCAAAAGATGGGACTGTCGGTACGCCCTGCCTGTATTATCACATTGGGCAGTGCAATGCGCCGTGTCTTAAGAAGATAAGTAAGGAGGATTATGCGGAATCGGTGCACAAGGCACTGGAGTTTTTGAACGGAAATTATAAGCCGCTGCTCTCAGAACTGGAAGCACAGATGCAGGACGCGTCCGAGCGGCTGGATTTTGAACGGGCGAAGGAATATCGGGATCTGCTTTTCAGCGTTCGGCAAGTAGCGCAAAAGCAGAAAATTACGGACAGTGCCGGAGATGATAAGGATATCATCGCGATGGCAAAGGACGAAAAAGAAGTCATTATACAGGTATTCTTTGTACGGGATGGGAAGATTATCGGCAGGGAGCATTTTTATATGAAAAACACAGAAGAGACCGAGGATGCCGGTATTGTACGGAGTTTTGTCATGCAGTTTTATGCGGGAACGCCTTTTATTCCGCGGGAGCTGATCGTGCCGTTTGAACCAGAGGATAAGGAGCTGATTGAGCAGTGGCTGACTAAGAAACGTGGCAGCAGGCTGCGCATTACCGTACCTCAAAAAGGAAAAAAGGAAAAGCTCGTAGAACTTGCAGAAAAAAATGCACAAATTCTGCTTAGTCAGGATATTGAAAAGATTAAAAGGGAGGATGCGCGCACGACAGGTGCCGTTCGGGAGATCGGTGAGATGCTCGGGCTTTCCGGCATTATACGCATGGAGGCCTACGATATTTCCAATATCAGCGGCTTTGAGTCCGTCGGCTCCATGGTAGTTTATGAAAAGGGCAGGCCAAAGCGGAACGATTACCGTAAATTCCGCATCAAGTCGGTGGAAGGACCGAACGACTATGCGAGTATGCAGGAGGTGCTGCTACGGCGTTTTGAGCATGGTTTACGAGAAAAAACGGAGCTTTCAGAAAAAGGCGGGGATCACGCCTATGGAAAATTTACGAAGTTTCCGGACTTGATTATGATGGACGGCGGCAGAGGGCAAGTCAATATAGCCGAAGAGGTACTCGCTTCGCTCGGGCTTTCTATTCCGGTATGTGGTATGGTAAAGGACGATAGCCACAGGACACGCGGGTTATATTATAAAAATCAGGAAATCCCAATCTCACACAGCTCGGAGGGCTTTCGGATGATCACGCGGATTCAGGATGAAGCGCACCGGTTTGCGATCGAATATCATCGTTCACTCAGGAGTGCAGGGCAGGTACATTCGATTCTTGACGACATTCCGCAGATCGGACAAACACG
>CAZBRY010000077.1:0-11093 GCA_964494285.1 uncultured Lachnospiraceae bacterium | reverse complement strand
AAAAAGCGGCGGGCGCAAAGACATTTGCGGTGATCATCCTATTTGCCGCGGTGCTTGCAGTTTGTATTCTCATCGTATTAAAGGCTTCTTTGCCGCGGATGGATGTCAAGCTTGGGTATTTTATTATGGCAGCTGTGGCAGCAATTGCTCTAACCGCGGTCAGCGTTTTATACCGCAGCGCGCAGGAGGGTCAGACGCGGACAGAAAAAAAGCTGAACAGAGTCATTACGCTGCAAAATACCGTCAAGGTGAAATATGTAAATATTACGAACCTAATCGATTACACCTATACGAAATACAAGGTCAACAATTCTTATGAGCTGGGCTACATGTGGGAAAAATATTTGGAAGAAAAAGAAGCGCGTTCGCATACGGAAACGGTTGCAGTGAAAATGGAGCAGGCGCGCAAAGAGCTGTTGCTTCTCTTGAGCCGTTATCATATGACAGGACCTGCCGTATGGATTTATCAGCCGGGAGTGCTGGTTTATGAGGAAGAGATGAAGGAAATGCGGCATAGCCTGATTATTCAGCGTCAGCGTTTGCGTAAGGGAATTGACTTTAATTTATATAATTTAGAAGATTCCAGAAAGGAAGTCGAACAGATTGTAAAAGACTATCCGCAATACGCACGCGAAATACTTGCGGTTGTGAGCCAATACGAATAAATAGTTGATTTATAAAGAAAATCATGATACTATGGCGGGGTAACAATTTACCGTGATAAATTAGCGAATCACAGTAAACGGTGCAGATGATCCCAGAGGAGGAACCTATTATGAAAAAGAAAATTGCGTTGGTGCTTGCACTTACGATGGTGCTTGGCGTTTTGAGCGCATGCGGAGGAAAAAAGGAGGACGGGACGTTCACGGTCGGTTTTGATGCGAATTTTCCGCCTTACGGCTATCAGGATGAAACGGGCGCTTATGTAGGCTTTGATTTAGATCTTGCGGCAGAGGTCGCAAGCAGAAACGGCTGGGAGATTAAGCTTCAGCCGATTGATTGGGATTCTAAGGATATGGAGCTGTCATCCGGCTCAATTGATTGTATTTGGAATGGTTTTACGATGAGCGACGAGCGGCTTGACAAGTACGAGTGGTCGGAGCCTTACGTGGATAACAGCCAGGTATTTGTCGTGGGCAAGGACTTCGGTATTGCAAGCCAGGCAGATCTGGCGGGGAAGACTGTTGCGACACAGGCAGATTCGTCCGCATTCGAGGCGCTGAATTCCGAGGATAGCAAGGATCTATTGCGTTCGTTTAAGGAATTGACCATTGTACCCGATTATAACACTGCATTTTTGAATCTGGAGGCGGGAGCGGTAGATGCGGTTGCAATGGATATTGGCGTTGCGAAATACCAGATTGAGGCTCGAGGCGATGCTTACGTGATTTTAGGGGATGAGCTTGTTTCTGAGAGGTATGGCGTCGGTTTCTTAAAGGGTAATACTGCGCTTCGCGACACAGTGCAAAAGACACTTGACGAGATGGCGGCAGATGGTACATTTGATACGATTGCAGAGAAATGGGATCTGACGGATTCCGTATTACTTGGAAAATAGTTTACATATAGGGGTTTGGAGGATAGATCATGAGCATTGGAGCAATGTTGTTACAGCTTTTGGGCGGGATGCTGACTTCGGTGGAAATTTTCGTGCTGACGCTTGTTTTTTCGCTTCCGCTTGGACTTGTGCTCGCGTTTGGCAGAATGTCGAAAAACGCGGTTGTCCGGAATGTAACGAAGGTGTACATCTCTATTATGAGAGGAACACCGCTGATGCTGCAGCTCATGGTCGTTTTCTTTGGCCCCTTCTTTTTGTTTGGCATCCGAATTACGACGGCATATCGTTTCATCGCGGTTATTATTGGTTTTGTGTTAAATTACGCGGCTTATTTTGCGGAAATTTATCGCGGCGGAATCGAATCGATGCCGGTCGGACAGTATGAAGCGGCAAAGGTACTCGGTTACGGCAGGAGGCAGACATTTGTAAAGATCATTTTACCGCAGGTAATCAAGCGGATTCTTCCGCCGGTGACGAATGAGGTGATTACACTTGTAAAGGACACCTCACTTGCGTTTGTAATTGCGGTTTCGGAAATGTTTACGGTCGCGAAGGCGATTGTGGCTGCACAGGCGACGATGATGCCATTTGTCATTGCGGCAGTGTTCTATTATTTGTTTAATCTCATTGTTGCATTTACAATGGAAAAGCTGGAAAAAAAGCTGTCTTATTATAGGTAAGGAGGATGTGGCTTTGAATTTGCTGGAAATCAATCATATGCAGAAATGCTTTGATGAATTAGAGGTCATAAAGGATATTTCCTTATCTGTTAGGGAGGGGGAAGTTGTTTCGATCATCGGTCCGTCCGGTTCCGGAAAATCCACACTTCTTCGCTGCGCGACGATGCTTGAGAAGATGGAGTCGGGTGAGCTGTCCTATCTCGGAGAGAAGGCGGCATGGAACGATGCGGGAGGAAAGAGCATTTATGCATCAAACGCAGAACTGAAAAAAATCAGACGATATTTCGGACTTGTATTCCAGAATTTTAATTTATTTCCGCATTATACAGTGTTGAAAAATATTATGGATGCACCGGTTTCGGTACTTGGCGTATCAAAGGAAAAAGCAAAGGCGGAGGCAATGGAGCTGCTTAATCAGCTCGGACTTCCTGATAAGGCGGATGCATATCCTTACCAGTTGTCGGGTGGACAGCAGCAGAGAGTGTCGATTGCAAGAGCACTTGCACTAAAGCCAAAAGTGTTGTTTTTCGATGAGCCTACCTCGGCTCTTGATCCGGAGCTTACCGGGGAGGTGCTGCGGGTAATCAGGGAACTTGCAAAAAAGCATATGACAATGATTATTGTGACCCATGAAATGCAGTTTGCGAAAGAGCTTTCGGATAGAATTATCTTTATGGAAAATGGAGTGATCCAAATACAAGGGACACCGGAGGAAATATTCTCCTCAGGAAATGAGCGTGTGAAAGCTTTCGTCGGAAGAATGACAGGCTGACGATCAGTCCGGCTCCTGTCTTTTTTTCAGCTTCTGTTCAAAATCGAGCAGCATCTGTTTGACATGCGGAGAAATCGAAACAAACTCACAGCCATACTGGTAGCGGGTCTTGTCAATGGCAGAGCTGCGAATGATCCGAACGTCGGTAATGATCTGCGGAAGCTCTCGGTCTAATTCTAGATTTGCAATGAAAAAATATCCGATCGGAAGAATGCATTCGGAAATAAAACCAATGCCCTTTGCAGAAATGTCGGTAACCTCGATCGGAGAGGAAATATCCATGATTGTGTTTGTATTTTCTTTGTACAAATCTGAGATAGAAAGCTTGATACCAAGCTCTAAACGCCGATCGGCTCTTTTTTCTTTCATACGAATACCTCTGTTCCATCAATGATGCCATTACAAACTTGCTTCCTTTGATTATAATATATTTTCAGTAAAATACAACTATTTTTTGTTAATATTTGCTATATAATAAGAAATTAATAAATTAACGAGTGAAAAGCTCGAAAGGAGACTATTAAATTATGAAAAAAATGGAACTGCTCTATGAAGGAAAGGCAAAAAAGGTTTTTAAGACGGAGGATCCGGATGTATTGATTGTCGATTATAAGGACGATGCGACTGCTTTTAACGGAGAGAAAAAGGGAACGATCGTCGGAAAAGGCGTGATTAACAATCGTATGACAAACCATGTATTTAAGCTGCTTGAGAAGGAAGGCGTGCCTACACACTTGATCGAGGAGCTGAGCGACCGTGAAACCGCAGTAAAAAAGGTCGAAATTGTTCCGCTTGAGGTCATCATCAGAAATATTGCAGCAGGAAGCTTCTCCAAGCGTCTTGGTGTAGCGGAGGGTACGCCGTTTAAGCAGCCGACGATTGAGTTCAGCTACAAAAATGACGAGCTTGGCGATCCGCTGATTAACGATCATTTTGCGCTTGCGCTTGAGCTTGCGACACAGGAAGAAATCGATACGATCAAAAAGTA
This sequence comes from uncultured Lachnospiraceae bacterium, assembly GCA_964494285.1. GTDB lineage: Bacteria > Bacillota > Clostridia > Lachnospirales > Lachnospiraceae > JAEYFP01. The sequence continues at coordinate 7,095 of CAZBRY010000077.1, read as the reverse complement.
TGCATTTAAAGTCAATAATGTGTTAAAGGCATACTTTTTACAGGCGGACATTGAGCTCGTTGATTTTAAGATTGAGTTCGGCAGATATCAGGGGCAGATTATTCTTGCTGATGAGACTTCGCCGGACACCTGCCGTCTATGGGATGTGCATACGCATGAGAAGCTGGATAAGGATCGTTTCAGAAGAGATATGGGCAATGTCGAGGAGGCATATCAGGAAGTATTCAGAAGGTTGGGTCTTTCGTAACAGATCAGTGAAGGAGAATGCAGGACTATGACAGACAGATATGAAAGTCCGTTGTCGGAACGGTATGCCAGCAAGGAAATGCAGTATATCTTTTCCCCGGATATGAAATTCAGAACGTGGAGAAAGCTTTGGATTGCGCTTGCGGAGACAGAAATGGAACTGGGATTGTCTATTACGCAGGAGCAAATCGACGAGCTGAAAGCACATGCGGAGGATATTAATTATGATGTGGCGCGGGCGCGTGAAAAGGAAGTGCGTCATGATGTAATGAGCCATGTGTATGCCTATGGTGTGCAGTGTCCGAAAGCAAAGGGGATTATTCACCTTGGTGCAACCTCCTGTTATGTGGGGGATAATACCGATATTATCGTGATGACCGAAGCGTTGAAGCTTGTCAGGAAGAAGCTGCTCAACGTGATTGCAAAGCTTGCGGAATTTGCAGACCGCTATAAGGCGCTGCCGACGCTTGCATTTACACATTTTCAGCCGGCACAGCCGACTACGGTCGGGAAGCGCGCGACACTTTGGATGCACGAGTTTCTGCTTGATCTGGAAGATTTGGATTTTGTGCTCGGTACGATGAAGCTGCTCGGCTCTAAAGGGACGACAGGAACACAAGCGAGCTTTTTGGAATTGTTTGATGGGAATCAGGAGATAATCGACAAAATTGACCCAATGATTGCGTGGAAGATGGGATTTTCAGAGTGCTATCCCGTGTCAGGGCAGACCTATTCTCGTAAGATTGATACGCGGGTTGTCAATGTGCTTGCAGGCATTGCGGCAAGCGCTCATAAATTTTCCAATGATATTCGTCTGTTACAGCATTTAAAAGAGGTGGAGGAGCCGTTTGAGAAAAGCCAGATTGGTTCTTCGGCCATGGCATATAAAAGGAACCCGATGCGCTCAGAACGGATTGCTTCGCTGTCAAGATACGTGATGATTGATGCGCTGAATCCGGCGATTACGTCAGCTTCACAGTGGTTTGAGCGTACGCTGGATGATTCGGCGAATAAGCGTTTAAGCATTCCGGAGGGATTTTTAGCGGTCGATGGCATTTTGGATTTGTGTCTGAATGTCGTGGATGGACTTGTCGTCTATGAAAAGGTCATCGAAAAGCGCTTGAGAAGTGAGCTGCCATTTATGGCGACAGAGAATATCATGATGGACGCGGTGAAGGCAGGCGGAGACAGGCAGGAGTTGCATGAGCGCATCCGCGAGCTTTCGATGGAGGCCGGCGCAAACGTAAAGCAGAGAGGACTTGAAAATAATCTCTTAGAGCTGATTGCAGCAGATCCGGCATTTAACATGACACTCGCGCAGCTTGAGGAAACGATGGACGCCGCCAGATACACGGGACGTGCGAAAGAACAGGTCGAAGCGTTTTTGAAGGAAATTGTCAATCCGCTGCTGGCCGCCAATAAAGAGCTGTTAGGGGTGACGGCAGAAATCAACGTATAAAGGAATTTCCTACTAGTCTAACAGCGAAATCAACGCATTTGCAGCAGGTGAAGGAATTTCATTTTTGCGGTTGACGACATAGAAATTGCGCGAAGGAATTTCTTCGGAAAAGGTCAGCGGGAACAGCGTGCCATCTGCGAGCGCTTCCTTGGCAAAGTCTTCCATGACGCAGCCGATGCCGAGATTGCGAAGTGCGAACTGGACGATCATATCGCTCGTGGCAAGTTCGAATTCCGGCGAGAGGGATACATCGTTTTTCTTCAAAAAGGAATCAATATAACGACGAGTACTCGTATTTTTTTCGAGACAGATAACCGGCAGATGCTCTAAGATTTGATAGGGTAGCTGCCGGTCTTTTAAATGCAAAAACCGGTTTCCGGCCACAAAGATATCATGTATTGAGCGCACTTTTCTGGCGGTCAGATCCAGCTTGGAAGGAAGCGGCGAGCTGACAATACCAAAGTCGATTTTCCCCTCCGCCATTGCGGATAACGTATCCGGCGTCGGAGAGTTATAGACCGTCACTTTAATTTTGGGGTACTGTACATGGAATTTTTCAAGATAAGGCAGCAGATAATATTTTAGTGTCATATCACTTGCGCCGATACAGATTTCCCCAAGATCAAGGTCGAGAAGCTCCCTGATCTTTTGTTCGCCCTGACTGATGCTTTCATATCCCTTTGCAACATACGGAAACAGCGCCTCTCCTTCGTGTGTTAAGCGTATCCCTTTTGAGTTTCTTGTGAACAGCTTGATACCAAGCAGCCCTTCTAACTGTTTCATTGACTGGCTGACGGCAGGCTGCGTGATGGAAAGTGCGGTCGCAGCCCCTGTGATGCTCCCTATTTTAGCTGCATAATAGAATACTTTGTATAGCTCGAGGTTATTTGTCATGTGCACGTCCTTTTATAAGTTAGAGATATGAAATGGTTGTTTTGTTTTCCTTCGTATCATACTGCAAATTTATTATATAAGCAATACTAATAATTGGTATAAATAATATTAATTTTATTTATAATAAAGAATGTGATATAGTGACAAGGTAAAAAATAAACAACGATTCGGGCGTGTACAAAATATAGAGGATATAGAGGAGGAATACAGTTATGGTAAAAGCGATTGTCGGTGCAAATTGGGGAGACGAGGGAAAGGGAAAAATTACGGATATGCTTGCAAGAGATGCGGATATCATTGTCCGTTTTCAGGGCGGGGCGAATGCGGGGCATACGATTGTAAATAATTACGGAAAATTTGCCTTGCACACATTGCCATCGGGAGTTTTTTATGATCATACGACAAGCATCATTGGAAACGGTGTTGCGCTGAATGTCCCGGTGTTGTTTCAGGAGCTTGCGGATATTACCGCGAAGGGCGTACCGATGCCAAGATTATTGATTTCTGATCGTGCGCAGATGGTGATGCCATATCACATTGCGTTTGACACGTATGAAGAAGAGCGGCTGGCAGGAAAGTCGTTTGGCTCTACGAAATCAGGCATCGCTCCATTTTATTCTGATAAATATGCGAAAATCGGCTTTCAAGTGAGTGAGTTGTTTGGAAGTGAACAGGAATTGCGTGAAAAAGCGGCTCATGTCTGCGAACTTAAAAATGCCATGCTAGTCAATCTTTATCATAAAGACCCGATTACGGTGGACGAACTATATCAAACTCTGATAGAATATAAAAGAATGGTGGAGCCGTATGTATGCGACACCTCCCTCTACCTGTGGAACGCAATTAAGGAAGGCAAGAATGTGCTATTGGAAGGACAGCTCGGCTCTTTAAAGGATCCGGATCACGGCATTTACCCGATGGTCACCTCATCCTCCACGCTTGCGGCCTATGGCGCGATTGGCGCAGGCATTCCCCCTTATGAGATAGGGAAGATTATCACCGTATGTAAGGCATATTCTTCAGCGGTTGGTGCGGGCGCCTTTGTATCCGAGATTTTTGGAGAAAAGGCCGATGAGCTAAGACACCGTGGCGGTGACGGAGGAGAGTACGGGGCAACGACCGGAAGACCGAGGCGTATGGGCTGGTTTGATTGTGTTGCTTCTAAGTATGGCTGCAGGATACAAGGGACGACAGACGTTGCCTTTACGGTGCTTGATGTGCTTGGTTATCTGGATGAGATTCCGGTATGTACCGGTTACGAAATTGACGGAAAGGTGACGACGGAATTTCCGACGACGACACTCCTTGAGAAGGCAAAGCCGGTAATTACCGTGCTGCAGGGCTGGAAGTGTGAAATACGAGGCATTCGAAATTATGAGGAGCTGCCGGAAAATTGCAGAAGATATATCGAGTTTGTGGAGAAGCAGATTGGTTTTCCGATTACGATGATCAGCAATGGCCCGGGAAGAGAGGATATTATCTGGAGGAAGCAATGAAAATCACAACAATTGTATTTGACATCGGAAACGTATTGGCAGCTTTTTGCTGGGAAAAGTATTTCAGAAACATCTGCGATTCCGAGGAACAGTTTTTAAAGCTTGCAAAGGCGACGGTTCTGGATGAGGCATGGAATGAGTTTGATAAGGGTGTATTGAGCGAAGAGGCATTATTACAGACTTTTATCGGTAATGCCCCTGAAATAGAAGGGCTGATTCGTCGAATGTTTGAAAGTGTCAGCAATACGATTGAGGTATATGACTATACGCACAGCTGGATCCGGGAATTAAAAGAAAAGGGATACCGTGTCTTAATTTTATCAAATTTTTCTGAAAAAGCTTATCGAGAATGTGGAGAGAAGATGCAATTTGTTGAGGAAACGGATGGAGCGGTGCTTTCCTACAGAGAAAAGCTGATTAAACCGAATCCGGAAATTTACGATCTGCTGATTAACCGGTACGGACTGATTTCGGAACAATGTGTGTTCCTCGACGATAAGCAGGAAAATATAGACGGTGCAAAGCGTACAGGCATGCATGGAATTGTTTTCACTACAAAGGATGCGGCTGTCAGAGAATTGGAAAAGCTGGGAGTAATATAGAAATAGAATACATCTTAAAGGAGAATTTTTCTATGAGTGCGCAGACAATCTGTTATATATTTGGCGCAGGAGAAAGACATGGGCAGCCACAGGCCCCATCCCCCGGCGACTTCGTAATTGCCGCGGACGGCGGCCTGACCTATGCGAAAAAGTGCGGAATAACTCCTGATCTTGTCGTGGGTGATTTTGATTCGCTGAAAGAACCGCCGGATGACGGCCTGAACATCGTGATGCTTCCGCAGGAAAAGGACGATACAGATATGGCGGCAGCTTTGGATGAGGGGTGGAGACGCGGTTATCGTATCTTTCACATCTATGGTGGCACGGGAGGTCGTCTTGACCACACCCTCGCCAATATTCAGAGTGTGGTGGAGCTTGCCCGCCGGGGCGGACATGGATACCTATTTGACAAGGACACTGTGATCACCGCCATTTGGAACTGTGGAATCACGTTTCCAGCCGATGCCCGCGGGACGCTTTCCGTTTTTGCCCATTCTGAGGCTGCTATAGGCGTGTATGAGCAGGGATTAAAATATACCCTCACCGACGCGACACTGTGCAACACCCATCCCGTCGGTATTAGCAATGAATTCATAGGAGAACCCAGCAGTGTCTCGGTAAAAGAGGGAACGCTGGTAATCCTCTCTCCTTATATGCCGACTCAGGTGACGGGACGGGAGAAGCAGTAATTCGTTGTGTTAATTTTGTTGCTTTTAACGCTTGCCTTTTTTAATGTCGATTACCAGCCATACAGCACCGCCAATGGCAGATAATACGCAGACTACAATTCCAAAAATCGTATCGCCGGTACTAGAGCCTCCCTTGACCGCAAGAACAATTGTCCCGAATATGCCCAATGCAATTAACAGATATGGAACCCACTTCATTGGTATTAGCATGATTTCACCCCCCCCATAATAAGTGATCATTTCCGCGCCTTATTCAACGGCTGGGCGCAGAAAACATTTTGATTTATCCAAATTCAGTTAATCATAATTAGTGTAACGTGTCAATAGTTATCGCTTTTGCGTTCCACATGTAAAACAATTCCATAAAAATGTAAATTTTGCTTCAAATCGTGTAAAAAACGGAAATACGGCAGAGATGTATATATAGCTGGAGAAGAACCTTTTGACAGTGGTGCGAAAACGCACTATAATTAATAGTGCGATAACAGACTATTAAGGGAATGAAAAATATGGACTACAGAAAAATAATGTCGAGGTTTAGCAATGCTCAAACTCAAGTAAATGCCTCATACGAAATAATTGCAAGGAAATATGATTTGACCTACAATGCACTCATGATTTTATATATTATTGATGAGGACAAAAATATCACTCAGAAAAATATTTCTGATATACTTTATCTATCAAAATCAACGGTACACAGTATACTCTTGAGCTTGAAAAAAAAGAATTATGTTGCTCTAGCTGAAGGAGATCACAAGAAAGAAAAATACATTTTTCTCACTCAGGAAGGAGAATTGTTTTTCTCTACAATTCGTAAAGAAACAGAAATCTTTGAAAAAGAGGTGCTAGATTTTATCGGTGAAGAGAATGTTTTACTATTTCTTGAGCAATCAGAACGTATCTCAAATTATATGATTACTATAGCAACCGAAATAATCGTTGGAGGTGCTCAAGTTGAAGATTGAAATAAAAGAATTAGCATGCAAGGACTACAATAAGACAATTGATTTCGCTATTAAAGGAATGCATTTTAACAGATATGTTGACAACAAACTGACACTTCGTTTATACGGCAGGTATTTTCTATATTTGGAGTTAGAGCGTGCTTCGCAGGTGCTTGCAGCATAAGAAGTTGGCCAAGGGACAGTCTGCCGTGCAGATCGCGGAAGACCTATTAGAAGAGCCATCCTATATTTCAGAGCTGATCAAGAAAATGAAGGAATCGGAAACAAACATGTAATTGTATGGCGAAAGCCATATATCTATGCATCTTCTATGAAGATGTACCTATGGATGAGTAATCATCTGTCAAAATCAAATCAAACAATACGATCAACGTCATTATTGAAAGCTATATGGGAGTGTTATCTGTATTTTATAGAGATGCGAGACGCAGCCTGCGTTCTAGAAGTCGTGTGAACAAGTAATGGCAGGTAGATGTAAAGCGAGAAAGCGTTATTTGGTGATTTGGGTGCAAAGGGAATTACAAAAGCAAATGCAATCGAATATCTTTTAAAGTACTTAAATGCTGGATTCACTCCTATCATCTTTCATCAGTAACAGTAGCAGATTGATTGACAGAGGATAGGTTGACATTTCCGTACCCATGGCATATTATAATAATAACAGGACTCCCCACACCTCTCACGCAAGTGATGTGTCCCATGGGGAGATATTTTTATTATATAGGAAATTCCAATATTTTC
>CAZBRY010000076.1:3373-11114 GCA_964494285.1 uncultured Lachnospiraceae bacterium | reverse complement strand
GGATGCGGTGCTCGCGACTCATTATCACCAGGATCATATGAGTGCGGAATATGCCGCCCATGTGGTTCAGTCTGGGATGATGACTGTTGATGAAAAAGGAGAGGAGATTCCGGTACCATTTATTGGACCTAAGAAATCCGTAGAGCTATGGCAGAAATGGGGTGTGCCGGCGGATCGGTGCATTGTCGTCAGACCGGGTGATACGATCAGGATCAAGGATCTTGAAATTGTTGCTTTGGATTCTTTTGACAGAACATGTCTTGTGACAACGGATTCCACAGGGCCGGACAGGGAGGAGCTGACAGGTGTCTGCCCGACGGATATGGATGACAAGGCCGTCAACTATCTGATCAAGACGCCCGGCGGAAACATTTATCACAGCGGGGATTCTCATTATTCCATTTACTTTGCAAAACACGGAAAGGACTATGATGTGGATGTGGCTTTTGGTTCTTATGGAGAAAACCCGGTCGGAATGGCAGACAAAATGACCTCTTGTGATATACTAAGAATGGCGGAAGCGCTTAAGTGTAAGGTCGTTATTCCGATTCACTATGACGTCTGGACGAATTTTATGGCGGATGTGAATGAAATCCGTGTTCTGTACGATATGAAAAAGGATCGGCTCGATTACAAGTTCCATCCGTTTTTCTGGGAGGTGGGGGGCAAATATGTGTACCCGACAGATCAGGAAAAGCGCGCCTATCATCACAGAAGAGGCTTTGAGGACTGCTTTGAAGCACCGCAGAATATTCCGTTCCGTTCCTTGCTATAGGCGGACAAGGGGGTTACTATGTTAAGAGAATTTGTGGAAAATCAACATTATAAATTTGCGCAGAGCGCTAAGGACTGGCAGGATGCGATCCGCATGAGCTGCCAGATGCTTGAGGCGGACGGCACGGTGGAAGCAAATTATAAAGAAGATATTATCCGATGTGTGGAGGAGTACGGTCCGTATATCGTCATCATGCCGGATGTGGCCATGCCCCATTCGCAGGAATGTGCAAAAGGCGTACATAACACCGCGATCGCGTTTATGAAGCTGGAAACGCCGGTCAGCTTTGATGAAAACGATCCGGAAAAGGGTGCGCTGCTGTTTTTTACGCTGGCGTCCTGCAACCCAGAGCAGCATTTGGACAATATGAGCAGGTTGGCGGAAATACTTGGTAACGACGAGCTGATGGAGGAGCTGAAGCAGGCCCGCACACCGGAGGATCTAATAAATATACAGACGAAATATCTGGACTGAAAAAAGGAGAATGAGTATGGAAATCTTAATGAAAATATGGACGTATTTTGCAACAAACATTTTGCAGCAGCCGGCATTTATGATCGGTTTGATTGTCGCATTGGGCTATATCTTGCTGAAGAAACCGTGGTATGATGTATTGGCGGGTGTGGAAGAGGTATTCGGCAAGGGCTTTGGCGATGCAATGATTTTGCTTTTGATCGCTTTTATTGTCAATATTCTGTTAGTGCGTTTCAGCAAGCTCACAAAGCTCCGCGCGCTGTTTACAACGGGACATGTGCAGGTACAGCAGGCGGCAACGGCATACTGGTTGATTATGTTTGCCCTTCCGGGGCTTTTAACGCACAATGTGGCATTGATCATTGTTATGGCTGTTATTTTAGGCGCTTACTGGGCGGTCGGCTCCAACCTGATTATTAAGCCCTGTCAGGAACTGACGGACGGTGCAGGCTTTACGCTGGCGCACCAGCAGATGTTTGGTATTGCCATTAATACATGGCTGGCAGAAAAATTATTTGGCAAGAAAAAGAATGGAAAAGAGATTAAGAAGATTGACGATGTTGAGCTTCCGGGCTTCATGTCCATCTTCAACGAAAATATGGTATGTACCTCGATCCTCATGCTCATTTTCTTTGGTATTATTCTTGTGGTTTTGGGCAGGGATTATCTGACGGAGCAGGGCTTCTTAAAAGAAGGCGCGAGCATGGTATTCTACGTGATTCAGACCTGTCTTTACTTTGCGGTTTATCTGGCGATTTTACAGTTGGGTGTCCGTACGTTCGTAACGGAGCTGACGGCTTCCTTCCAAGGAATTGCGGATAAGCTGCTGCCGGGTTCCGTACCTGGTGTTGATTGCGCAGTAGCATTTGGATTCGGATCACAGAATGCGGTTCCTCTTGGCTTCCTCGCGGGCTTTGCGGGACAGATTATCGCCATTTTTGCAAATGAAAAGGGCGGTGTCAAGGCGGCTCTGATCCTTCCGTTTATCTCGGGACTTTGTCAGGTGTTTGGTTCCGCGATCATCGCGGGATGGGTAGGCATGGCAGCTTACGGCGGATATCTTGGCATGTGGGACTGGGCGGTTGTATGGCCGGTGATGACAGCAGTCATGAAATACTTAAGCTATGTAGGCGTTGCACTTGTGGCAGCCGGTCTGCTCATTATTCCGCAGCTTCAGTACCGTGCGGATAAGGAAGGCTATTTCGTGATGACCGAGGATTGGGAAGCATATAAGCAATTAAAGAACAAGAAGTCCGCGTAAGCATCAGCCGGGCAAAAGGAGAGTAATGGTATGGCAAAGGAAAATATCAGCTTTTTAGTGTGCTGTGCAAATGGAGCCGGTTCCAGTCTGATGATGAAAATGACGATGCAGAAGGTATTGGATAAGGTCGCCTTAAAGCCAGGAAAGGTTCATCACTGTGCATTGTCTGAAGGAAAGAGCGCGGCGCCGCAGTACGATGTAGTATTATGTGCGCAGAACTTCACAAGCATGTTTAAGGATGCGCAAAAGAAGGGAACAACGGTCGTCGGGCTTAGAAACATCATGTCCGCACAGGAAATGGAAGACAAATTAAGAGAACACGGCGTTATTGAATAATAGGAACAGAAGTATAGAATGGAGAGTACGGCGTCCTGTCATCGGGGCGGGGCGCCGGATGATCTTTATGAGTGTTTTTTCCGCAAGAATTGCTCGTGTTTTTTTTGTACCCTTTTTACGGGATATCTGAAAAAAATAGATGACAAAAATCATAAAAAACTATATAATCGATCATATAAATCAGATATAAATGTTCGCTTATCGCGGAAAGTGGATGAAGCAGGAGGACAAGATGAAAAGAGAAAGAGCATTTGTGGAAGGAAGAAGAAATCAGATTTTAGAGATGTTGCAAAAAAATCCCGAGGTTCGTGGAGATGAGCTGGCCGAGCTTCTTGGCGTGTCGGTTGTGACGATCAGAAGAGACTTACAGTATTTAGAAGAAAAAAAACAGATCACAAGATTTTATGGCGGTGCAAGAGTAGCGGAGGAAGCGGCGGCAAAGGTCGATATCGTAAAGCGATACCGGGATTTGATTGCCAGATATGCGGCGAGACTTGTAGAGGACACGGATACGATTTTTATTAACACGAGTAGAAACGCCTTGGAAATAATCAGCTATATCACGAGCTGCAATGTGACGGTCATCACGAACAACGGAAAGGCGATCAATCATGAAAAGGGCGACGGTGTCAGCATCATCTTAACAGGCGGCGAGCTGCGTTACCCGAAGGAAGCAATGGTAGGCGACTTTGCTGTACGGAATCTGCAGAATATTTTTGCGAAAAAGTCTTTTGTGGGATGTTCGGGAATTTCGGCAAGAACAGGCATGACGACGGAAATCGCTAACGAGGTCAATGTCAACCATCTCATGATTGAGCATGCGACACAGGAGGTCTACATTCTAGCCGATCACACAAAAATCGGACGCAGCAGCAGCTTTACGAGCTGTGGAATCGATATGGTGAAGCATCTGATCACGGACGAGCTTGCGGACGAGGAGGAGCTGGAGTTGATGCGGGCGCAGGGTGTTCGTATCCATCAGGTTCGCCGGAGTGATTTCTAAAACGCTCTTATAACATTCATTCTATGCGCTGGTTCCAAAACGAAAGTGATGGAGACAGGAGCATGAAAACATATTCATTAGGGTTATATGAAAAAGCAATGCCCTCCAGCCTGACATGGAGGGAAAAGCTGCAGACGGCGAAGCAGAGCGGCTATGATTTTTTGGAGATCAGCATCGATGAGACAGATGAAAAGCTGTCCCGCCTTGATATGAATCAGGAAGAGCGCGCCGGGCTGCAGAGTATTATGAATGGGATCGGTATGCCGATTCGCACGATGTGTTTAAGTGGTCACAGGAGATATCCACTTGGCAGCACTGATCCGGCTATCAGCCGCAGGGGGATGGAAATCATAGAAAAATCCATTGCTCTTGCGGAAGATATCGGAATACGCATCATTCAACTGGCCGGCTATGACGTTTATTATGAGGAATCGAGTCCTCAGACGACAGAGCGGTTTATCCTAAATTTAAAAGTCGCGACGGAGATGGCGGCCAAGGCTGGCGTTGTGCTGGGCTTTGAGACGATGGAGACGGAATTCATGAATACGGTGGAGAAGGCAATGCATTACGTTTCGCTCGTCAATTCTTCTTATTTAAATGTTTATCCTGATATCGGTAATATCACAAATGCAGCGCTTACATACGGAACAGACGTGTTGCAGGATCTGGAAGCAGGAAACGGCCATCTGGTCGCAATGCATTTAAAGGAAACGCTGCCCGGTAAGTTTCGGGAAATTCCCTATGGGACAGGGCATGTGGATTTTGAGGCGGCCATTAACAAGGCATGGGAGCTGGGCGTACGTAAATATGTGACGGAATTTTGGTATACAGGTAAGGAAGATTGGAGAAATGAGCTGTCCTCTGCCTGTGAGATGATGACGGAATTGTTGTTGAAAAAGAGTCGGGGAAGGCGGGTGGCATGATGAAGGTTAAAAAGAAGGTGATTTCCAACCTGACAAAATGTTATTCGATTGCGCCGCTTGACTACCGGGGAAAAAAACACGTGCTTGTCGCTGCGGAAAAGGTGGACCAGTGTCTGCTGTTTGATTTGGACGGAAATGAGGAGGAGGTCATCTGGACGGAACCGGGCGGTGTCATGAGCATGGTACAGGTGCCGGGGACGGACGGACAGTTTTTGGCGACTCACCGATTTTATTCTCCCAATGATTCCAAGGAAGCAAAAATCATAATTGCGACGCCAGGGGAAAAGGATGGATGGGAAATCCGCACGCTCGTTGCGCTTCCGTTTGTGCACCGGTTTGATATCGTGATGCGGGACGGAGTTACATATTTGATCGCGTGCGCACTTAAATCCGGACATGAATACAAAGAGGACTGGAGTTGCCCCGGCAAGGTCTATGCGGCAGAACTGCCAAGGGATTTAAGCGGTTTTTCAGAGGAGCATCCGCTTGAATTGACCGTCATTAAGGACAATATGCTGAAAAATCACGGCTATTATAAGGTGGAGGACCAGGGGATTGAGACTTGTATCATTTCCTCGGAAAACGGGGTGTTTCAATTCGTTCCGCCGAAAAAGGGCGAAGAATGGGAGATTGTTCAGCTGCTTGATGAGGCCGCAAGCGATGCGGTGCTCGTAGATTTTGACGAAGACGGAGAAAAAGAGCTGGCAGTTCTGTCACCGTTTCACGGGGATCAGATCCGGATCTTTAAAAAACAGTGCGGCATATTTCAAAAAGTATATGAGTATGAAAGGCCGGCGGAATTCTGCCATGCGATTTACGGCGGCATGCTGTGCGAAAGGCCGGCGCTTGTGATTGGTCATAGAAAGGGATCACGTAATTTGATGGCATTTTTCTATAAACAAGAAACTAAAAATTACGAGATGCAGCTGATCGATGAGAACTGCGGGGCAGCGAATGTGTACCACTACATGAAGGACGGCAAAGATGTGATCATTTCGACGAACCGGGAAATCGATGAGGTCGCGATGTATACACTGGAAGCATAATTGATATCCGAGTGAAATGGTGCCGCTACACCGAGAAAAAAGAGGTAAACATGATAAAGGCAGTAATTTTTGACATTGATAACACGATGTATGACTACGATGCTGCGAACTGCATTGCGGTGCGGGAGTTGGAGGCTTGGCTGTCAAACAGGGGTCTTGCAGACGCATTAGAATGCAGAGAGGCCAATACCGGGGCTATGGAAATTATAAAAAATCGAACCGGCATTGATTGCGCGGCAAACCATAACCGTCTGCTGCGGTTCCAGTGTATGCTGGAGCTGCTCAAGATTCCGTCACTGAGCATTGCACTCGAAATGTATCATGTCTATTGGGACACCGTGATAAAAGTGATGCGGCCGGAACCGGGACTGCATGAGCTGATTGAAGCGCTTAAGAAAAAAGGAATACGGATTGGCATTGGCTCGAATATGACGGCTTATATCCAATACAAAAAGCTGGAAGCACTTGGGGTGCTCGATCAAGTCGACCGGATTGTGGTCAGCGAGGAAACGGGTTTGGAAAAGCCGGAGCCGCGCTTCTTTCGGATCTGTGTGGAAAAAATGGGATGTGCGCCTGAAGAATGCGTCTTTATTGGGGACAGTGTGGAAAATGATGTGCGCGGAGCGATTGCAAGCGGGCTGCATGGCATTTGGTATTATTCGCAGGAAATAAAGGAAATGCCGGAATTTCCATGGATACGATCCTATTTAGACTGTTTGAAGGATGGGAAAATCCAATTTACAAATAAATTAATGATTGAATAAAAATGAGAAACCTTACAAGGAAAGGGATATGAGATGAAATCATTCAAGTATAGGATCAAAGACGAATTGGGCTTACATGCAAGACCCGCGGGAATGCTTGTAAAGGAAGCCAAAAAATATGAAAGTAAAATTACAGTAGCAAAAGAAGAAAAGACTGCATCGGCTACGCAGCTTATGATGCTTATGACTATGGCGGTGAAAAAGGGTTCAGAGGTTATCGTGACGGCGGAGGGATCGGATGAGGATGCCGCTTGTGAAGCGATGGAACAATTTTTCCGCAATAACCTGTAGCTCTTGATGGTATTGCAAATAGACCAGGAGGTGTCTGACGATGGAAGTGTATGAAGGGAAAACCATTTACCGCAAGCTTGCGGTTGGCAGGATCTTTTTCTATGAAAAAGGGAGAGCGCTTGTAAAGCGGGAGCGGACAGACGATACTGATGCGCAGATAAAGCATTTTGAGGAAGCAAAGGAAAAAGCAATTCAGCAGCTTGGAGCCCTTTATGATAAGGCATTGAAAGAGGTCGGAGAGTCCGGCGCGGCGATTTTTGAAGTGCACCAGATGATGCTGGAGGATGAAGATTACTGCGGCTCAATTAAAAATATGATCATGCAGCAAAAGGTAAACGCGGCTTATGCGGCGGCGGTCACCGGCGATAATTTTTCCGCAATGTTTGCGGGGATGGATGACGACTACATGAAGGCAAGGGCGGCGGATGTAAAGGATATTTCCGAGCGCCTTGTGCGCATTTTGACCGGCAGTGAAGGTGAGATGGGTGAAATGACGGAGCCGGTCATTGTTGTTGCCGACGATCTGGCGCCGAGCGAAACGGTGCAGATGGATAAAACGATGCTTTTGGGATTTGTGACGGAACACGGTTCCTGCAATTCCCATACGGCGATTTTGGCGAGAACGATGAATATCCCCGCTGTGACCGGCGTACCGATCAAAAAGGAATGGAACGGGAAAATGGCGATCATTGACGGCTACCAGGGTCTTGTGATCATTGAGCCGGATGCAGAGCGGCTCGAAACGGCAAAGCAAGTGCTCATACAGGAAAAAGAAAAAGCAGAGCTGCTTAAGGAAATGAAGGGGCTGAAAACCGTCACGAAAGGCGGCAGAGAGGTTCGTTTATATGCGAACATCGGAAGTGTGTCG
>CAZBRY010000076.1:0-3363 GCA_964494285.1 uncultured Lachnospiraceae bacterium | reverse complement strand
ATGCGGAGGGCATCGGGCTGTTTCGGAGCGAATTCCTGTATCTGGAGTCAGATCATTACCCGACAGAAAATGAGCAGTTTCAGGCATATAAGACCGTGGCCGAAACGATGGCGGGCAAAAAGGTCATCGTGCGCACGATGGACATCGGTACGGATAAGAAGGTAGATTATTTTAAACTGGAGCCGGAGGAAAACCCGGCGCTTGGTTATCGCGCCATTCGTATCTGTCTGACCAGGCAGGAGATTTTCAAAACACAGCTTCGTGCGCTGCTGCGGGCGAGCGCCTATGGCAGTATTTCCATCATGTTCCCGATGATCATTTCCGTAGAGGAAATTTCGGAGATCAAACAGATTCTGAATATAGTGAAGAAGGAACTGGCGGAAGAAGGTATCCCGTTCCGGGACGTGGAGATCGGCGTGATGATCGAAACACCGGCAGCCGTTATGATCAGCCGCGAGCTTGCGCAAGAGGTGGATTTTTTCAGCATCGGAACGAATGACCTGACGCAGTATACGCTTGCGATTGACCGGCAGAATCCGAAGCTTGACCAGTTTTGCGACACACATCATCCGGCAGTGCTCAGGATGATTCAAATGACAATTGAAAATGGCCATGCGGGCGGCGCATGGGTAGGCATCTGCGGCGAGCTGGGCGCGGATCCCGAACTGACCGAAACCTTCGTTGGTATGGGTGTGGACGAGCTTTCTGTCTCCCCGCAATCAGGGAAATGGAATAGAGGAATACGGAGGCTGATCGGGAAAACATGAGGGGAAAAATGCAAAAATGCGTAGTCGTTAGCTCGTGTATTATGGGCGATAATTGTAAATACAATGGCGGAAATAATTATGATCCCGGAGTCGCCTCGTTTTTAAGGGGTAAGAAAATCATAAAGCTGTGTCCCGAAATATTGGCGGGCCTGCCCGCTCCGCGACCCTGTGTCGAATTGGTAAACGGAATGATTATCGACGCAGACGGCAAGGATGTTGATGCTATTTATCGTGCGGGGATCGAAAAGGCGCTCGAGAGGGTCAGGGCTTTGGACGTCGAGCTTGTCATCTTACAGTCCCGTAGTCCCACCTGCGGCGTCAATGAAATCTATGACGGCACATTTTCAGGGAAGCTCAAGCCGGGTCGCGGACTATTTGCGGAGGCGCTGATTCAGGCCGGGTATATGGTCATAGATGTGGAAAATTTAAAGGATGTTAAGAATTGGGAAAGCAAGTAAAGTGAGCCACCAATCATAAAATAGCTGTATACTCTCAAAGGGTATACAGCTATTTTATTGTGGAGAATTATTATATGAAATATTTCCAAATGTTTTAAAATTTGGAAATAGATATAGACACATTTTATTCCATGTGATAAAATTACAAGTGTGTAAATAAAATACATAATTGTATTTATTTAGATAAGTACAAATGAAAAACAGTTACGTACAGATAGAAGGAATTAGTAATGAAAAAAAGTAAAATAATATGCGCCATATGCATAAGTATCACAGTGATTACAAGCTTCGGATTTGTGCTGATTTGGGCATCGGTTAGAAACGATAAAACGGAGGCCATGTTGGAGCAATATAAAAAAAATAATCCGGATTATATTGTGGCTGTGAAGAAATCGGAGATGCTGCAAAATAATACATATGGAATAGAAATCAGAGACTTAGAAGCCTCCCTATCTTCCAATAGTGTGAGAATACATAATGCAACGGAGGCATATGAAATATATTTGGAAAGTGGCGGAGCGGATGCCGTTAAAGATATAGCGGAAGAATTGGATGGTTATATGATAGATGCGGCACTTTACAAGCAAAGGATTGCTTATAATCAGATGCAACAGGCATTATCTCAGGTCAGAACAGACTATCCGGACCAAGGATACAATGGAGAAGAAGATCAATTGCTGTTTCAACAGTATTGTGACTATATGTCGTTGTCCGTGCTTGACGCAAGGCTATCTTATTATGAAGCCTTGGAAGAGGAATATGAGACAGAATTAAATATTATAAAAGCAAAAAGAGAAGAAGGCTATGCAAGGCAAGTTGATGTAAAAAGTGTCAATGTCAAACTTGACAATATGCGGACAGAGAAGAGCAGTTTACAAAATGAACTGACATACATGAAGCGCAAAGTAGAGGGAAATAGCGGAGTGATTCTGGATAAGATTGATTATGCACAGGTTCCTGAAAACTTGTTATATTCAGCAGAGACAATATTGGAAGGATTTCTCACGTCTGGTACATATACTGCATATAACCGGCACTTGGCAGAGGCATACAGTAGCTATATCAGTCATTTGACAGGAATCCTGGATGAAATAAAGGGAAATCCGCTGTCTCAGATTACGGTAGAAATTGAGCCAATAGAGGATTACATACTTGATGAACAGGAATTAATTCAATATTTAGAGGGTGAAATATCCAACTATGAAGCGGAAATGCAAATATGTGGATTGAGAAACACACAATATGAAATAAATATTTCGCTATATGCAGATAAACTTTATCATGTTATAGTTCAATATTTGGCACAGCACCAAGCAATACAGGCGGAGCTTGATGTGCTAAACAGTCAGCGGGCGGTGCAGGTTGCGTTGTATGAAGGGGGCCTGAGCAGACAATACGAGATCTTTCAATACGATACAAAAATTAAAGAGAAGGAATACCAAAGCACACAAGTAATATATCAACTCATGCGTATTGTTTATATCATTGATAACCATATCGAAAATCAGGAAATATAAGGGGAGAATGGAATGGGAAAAAGAAAGATCGGATTATTAGCGATATTGCTACTGCTCAGCATTGTTTTAACCGGCTGTAACGAGTGGATGAATTATATCCATACAGATGCGGGGTTAATGAGGAGGGGAAGGCGTTTACTAAGAGAAAAGTATGATGAAAAATTTGTGATTTATGATGTATGGGATGCATGCCAATATTCTTTTTGTGCAGTCTGTTCTCCGGAAGAGAACCCAGAGGTGGTGTTTGAAGCAGAAATAGCAAAGGACGGAAGTAAAATATGGAGGGATGAATATGTACAGGAAATAGTGTCAAAACAGATCAGGGAGAGGATAGAACCGGAACTAGAGGAGTTGTTTGGTGAATGCTTTGTGTATGCTAACGTATTTTATGTAGAAACACAGTTTGATGATGTAAAACAAGTAACTGTGGAGGAATATATAAAGCAGGATACAGATGCAAAATGCTTAATTAACATTTTTGTAAAAAAGACAGCAATACCATCAGATAGAGAGATAAAGAAAGAATATGAGTATTTTTCAAAAAAAATGCAGAAGAACCTTGTGCCGAGAATGGGTTGTGGAATTTACTTTATGGATGAGGAAACAATAGATAAATGCAGA
>CAZBRY010000075.1:10774-11136 GCA_964494285.1 uncultured Lachnospiraceae bacterium | reverse complement strand
ACGTCTTTTTAATTCAGACTGAATCGCCTCCCTCACCTTTTTTGCTGTTCCGACGGGCACTGTCGACTTATCTACAACATACATATGATGTTCCATAAACCGACCAATACTCTTGGCGACCTCCAGCACATATTGCAAATCTGCACTGCCATCCTCTCCCATCGGCGTGCCAACTGCGATAAAACAAATATCTGCATATTTCAATGCTTCTTCAATCTTTATCGTAAATTTTAAATGACCGTGTGCATAATTACGCTTTACCATTTCCTCAAGGCCCGGCTCGTAAATTGGAATCACGCCTTTTTTTAGGCGCTCAATCTTCTTTTCATCCACGTCCACACACCAAACGTCATTCCCCATAT
>CAZBRY010000075.1:7758-10764 GCA_964494285.1 uncultured Lachnospiraceae bacterium | reverse complement strand
CGTTCCTGTTACCAATCCGACATAGCCGGTACCAACAACCGCTACCTTCATCTACTTATCCTCTTTTCAAATCGTTATTTATTCTGTTTTTAGAAGAAATTCTCCCGTTTTTTAAGTATACCAAAATCCACCATAATAGACAAGACCTGTTCACTCTCTGTTTACCCGCCGTGTTTTCTTTGCCGCACTCCTTCTATATAAACATAGGCACAGCCACAGAAACAGCAGCATCAGCAAAGCACCACTGCCATCAATTAACACGTCAGAGGGGCTTCCGTTTCGCCCCTTTACGCCGGTCTGATACCACTCATCAATCGATGCGATGAACAGCACAAACAACTCAGTCACGATAAAGGTCCAGCCGGCCTTCAGCCTGCGGCAATATAAAAACACCGATACACTTAGCGCAAGCAGTGCATATTCCGTCAGATGCGCCCCTTTCCGCACGTAAAATTCATAGTCGGCCGCCGTTGCGGCCATTTCTTCATAAGTCATATCAAGTGAGCACACACGATTAATAACGTACACTATTTTTTCCGTTACAATGTCGCTTAAATTGGCGGACATCTCCCCTGTATCCGACGAAAACCCAAAAATAATCAGAAGCATGATAACCATAGGCAGAAGCTGGAACCCAAACAGGGCTGCTCTGCTAAAAAAGCGACTCCACGTGTTGTTGTACCCTTCTGGGTGTGACGCAAGGTGTAACAGTGTCTCCTCCTTCGCACGTCTTTTGACCGCAAGCAGGCTGTCATAAAACAATGCAAATACCAGATAACCCGCCCATGCGCCCACGGTATTCAGCAGAATATCGTCTAGCTCAAAATAACCACGTGCCGAAATCAGCTGCATAAGCTCGATCAGCATACTCGTAATAAAAGCCATCAGCACGAGACTCCACCACTGTCTGAAAAACCGCCACAACACGGGCAGAATCATTCCAAACGGTAAAAATAGCAATATGTTTTCCACAGCATTCAGAACAAGCCTGCCGTTTCTGATTAGCGTGCTGAACAGCACAAGATTACAATATCCCGTCCTGCTTCCCGCCTCTCTTCCCGAAAGAGTCAATGAAACTAAGTAGGAAAAATAAATGCTGAACACCGTAAAAACACAGACCCGAAGGCATACGAGCCATAATGGCCATCCGCCCCTTCCCCTCCGTTTTTTGCTCGCATTTGCCAAAACAGAGTAAACCGTATAAAAAGCTGCGCCTGCCATCCCATACAACAACGCCTGCTCAGCATACACCCGAAACGCTTCCCAAATATCCTTCAAAGCCGCTAACAGCATAGTCTTCTCCTAAATTGCAATAAAATTATCTGCCGCACCATCCATTTTGCATTTTGATTACTATTGTTCCCACATCGACATATTAATAATACTCCCTTGGCATTTTAGGAGCAAATAGAGCCGGTAATCAACCGGCTCCGAATTTTAAATACGCTGGCGTTTCTTAATCTTTTTTACCTCATACATCCTGCGATCCGCCTCTTCGATCGCTTCCTCAAGCCCCAACCGATGTTTCGGCTTTGTAAGATAAATGCCAATGCTGGCAGACATCTGGTAGGGTTTCCTTTGATTCTCGTTATAATCTTTCATCTCTTTAAGAATTCTGTCCCGGTACTCCTCAGCCTTTTCCTCCGAAACATCCGAAGCCAGCATAACAAATTCATCGCCGCCGTAACGCATCACGATTTCTCCATGATGCTTACAGCACTTCAAAATACCTGATATCGCCTTGATAAAGCGATCACCCTCATCATGCCCGTATGTATCATTCACTTGTTTCAAGTTGTCTACATCCAAAAACAGGATCATCGCGCACAGCTTTTTCCGAATACATTCCTGCCATACATAACCTCCGTATTTGTTGAAGCCGGCGCGGTTGTATAGCCCCGTTAAATTATCATAGATCCAGATAGAGTTCAGCTTTTCAATCATGGAACGAAGCAAATACTGCTCCCGAATTGTCTCAATCGCATTGCCGATGTTCATTGTCCACGTATAAAAAAGCTGGTTCTCAAACGGAAACACACTATTTCCAATCATACAATAACCAAAACAGCGGTCACGGTAATGCATGGGGGATACCGTATAAAAATTTCTGCCCATCTGATTTTCTTTTAAATCCCTCAGCAGTGTCATAAGATCAATTTTGCAATGCTCAACAAATTCATTACTTACATAACCGAATATAAGCTCGCAATCCTCACCATAACCCTCGCGAAGATAATTGTCACTTTCATCGGACAGCTCGTATTGATTGACATCCTTATGATATCCTTCCCATTCCCTGCACAGCAGCAGATAAAAGCTTTCACAACCGATGTGCTGTACATATTTTTTCATGGCTTCCTTCAATCCGTCCAGAGTCTCCACCGTTGTCAAATCGATCGACATTTCGCGTGTTTCCTGCATGAATCGCTCGGTATTTTCTTCCTTTAAGAAATGATTCTTCCGAAACTTTACATTATCTATGACATCCCGACAACAACAGCCGCAACTTTCTCGTTTTATGAGCTGGGTTTCCATAATAGCGGCGTTACCCTTCTCGCTCTCCTGCAAGCCCTCAATCAGCTTCAAGCAAGCGGAATAACCCGATTTATATTGCTCTCTCGCCACACTTGTCAGACGCGGTTCAAAATAACGGGCAGAGGTCTCGTCGTCAAAACCGGATACGGCAATCTGCTCCGGTACAAGGATTCCTCTTTTATGCAGATAAACAAACACCCCAAATGCCATGACGTCATTAGAGGAAATAATCGCATCCGGCAATTCCGGCTCCAGCTCAAGAAAATATTGCGCCGCCGCTTTTCCGCTTTCCTTCAGGTAATCCCCTATAAAAATTCGTCTTTCCTCCACAGGGATTCCATTCTCGGCAAGCACCTCCCGATAGGCTGTCAAACGATCGCACGCCTCCGCATTGTCAAGAGGCCCTGTAATAAAATTAATTTTCTTAAAGCCGTGATCTACGACAAAATGGCGCACTACCTCTTTCATCGC
>CAZBRY010000075.1:0-7748 GCA_964494285.1 uncultured Lachnospiraceae bacterium | reverse complement strand
TTGTACATATCAGGGCGATAGTATTCCAGACTTACGGCCGGCGTGCCGGATTTTACAATTTGATCGGCAAGCTCAGAAAGTACCTTTCCGGAACCAATCGTGCTGTTGACTAAAATCACACCGTCAAATTCAGAAAAATCGGGCAGTTTGAAAATATTATATTCTCCTACATCATGGAGAATTGACCGTTCATAACGCCGCTCGCACGTGAAAAAGAACACGTTACAGTTATTCGCCGTTACGCAATCCCTAATTCCCTCCGTCAATTCTGTAATTGTGCCGATCGTAAGTCCGGCCACAAGCACCGCAATATTCTTCATTTTTTTACCTCCGTAAGAAATGAAATACTGTCAAATTAACTTATTTCTCCGTAGCCTCCAGATAATCTTTGCTGCCAAGCTCCTCCCAAGCGTGCTTATCTCCCCGAATGACTTCCTTCGTCTGCATATCTATGGCATAGAAATCCATAATTCCAGTCTGCGTGGCATTATCCGTTTCATCGAGTAACTCCTTATACTGTACAAACACCTGACACCTTTCGTTTTTGGATTCACCATTATAAACCGCCGTGATTCGAATCTGCTGGTCAGGAATATCCCCGATTGTGTCCTCTCCCGTATAGAGAATACCGTAAAAATTCCCCTTTGCATTGTAGGTCGTCATATATTGGTATCCCGCTTTTTCAAACATCTCGTCATATAGATATTTATAGGCGCCCTCTGGCGTTGTCACGTCATTTTCAAGGTGTGTAGATTGCTCTTCTGTCAGAATACCCGCTCCTAAAGTTTCCTCCTCACATTCGTTTTGCTCCTCCAAAAGTCGCTGTTCCTTCTCATATTCCTGCCTCGCCTTTCTGTCTGCCTCTTTCATCTGTCCGCTGCGACTCTGTACAAGAAAGAACACGCAGGACAGCAAATCCAGTAGAAGAATCACAACCGCCAAAGACATCTGCAAATAAATGACCGTCCTGCGCCGTCCACTCTGCATCGCCCCTTCTGCCTTCGCAAGGTACCAAAGAGCGGCAACACATAAAAGGGCGATTGTTCCAAAAGCAATCCAGTATCCCATAGAATTTCTGTCCTTTCCGATTCCTGATGCAACTATCCAAAACAGCTTTTGTTCCGCGGGCATAGCTGCGCATATCATTTTCATATATGAGAAATTTGAAGAAATTCCCTATATAAGGGTAAATTCTGCTGCATTGTCCGTCGCGCTGTTTTCTCCGATATAAACAACAAATTTTCCCTTCTCACTCTCAAAACGGTTCTCAGCCGTTGTAAAACACAGCATTTCCTCTGAAATAGCAAACTCCACTGTCTGGGTTTCTTCCGGTGCAAGTGTGATCTTAGAAAATCCCTTCAGCTCGCGGATTGGACGGACGACACTGCCGTATAAATCGTGCACGTAGAGCTGCACCGTCTCTGTTCCCTCACGACTGCCTACATTCTTCACATCCACACAAGCAATGATCGTATCCCCCTTCGTTTCCTTTGAAAGCACATTTTTAGAAAGACGCACCTTTGAATATGAAAATTTCGTATAGGAAAGCCCATAGCCGAACGGATAAAGAGCCTCTACCGGAGCATCCAGATATTTTGATTGAAAACGATTCCTCTCGTCCCCGTTATAGGGTCTGCCCGTGGAAAAATGGTTGTAAGATAACGGAACCTGACCGACAGAATAAGGGAAACTCATCGACAGTCTGCCACTTGGAGCCTTCTCGCCAAATAAAACATCGCAAACCGCATGTCCGCCCTCTGTTCCGGGGAACCATGCGGCCACAACCGCTTTCGCCTGCTTTGTCACCTCTCGGATATCAAGCGGACGTCCGTGGAACAGAACCACGACAATTTGGTCATTGTCCTTTGCATTTTCGGAAGCCTGATGCTTGTACGGCTACCGCCCTCGCCGCTATGATAAGCATGTTCCCCCAGCGTCAACACAACAATATCCGCTTTTTCCGCCTCTCTGACTGCAGCTTCTAACAGCCGTTCCTCAGAAACAGCCCTCTCTTCTTGAACAAGTCCATTGAAGCCGTACAGCTTTTCATTTTTTTCGAATAAATAGCAGCCTTGTGCGAACGTAATTGTGTGATCCGGTGCCAAATCGAGAACACCGTCTTTCACCGATACGGTATCTTTTTCTTCGGTGCACAGAGACCATGCGCCATACAAACGCTTTAACGTTACATATGGTCCGATAAAAGCGATTTTCTTCCCTTGCTTGGGAAGGGGAAGGATCTCTCCTTTATTTTTCAAAAGCACCATTGAGGAAACAGCCGCTTCTCTTGCCAGCTCCCGATGTTCCTTACAAAGAATCGTTTCCTTCGCTTTCTGTGCATCCGCAAACCGATACGGATTTTCAAACAGCCCGAGCTTATTTTTAAGCTCCAATACCCTTAATACCGCCTCGTCCAGCAACTCCTCCCTCAAAGTCCCTTCTTGAATGAGCGCCTTCAAATTCCCAATATAGGAATTTGTGCACATATCAATATCAACTCCGGCATCAAACGCAAGTTTTGCCGCCTCTTTTTTATCTTCTGCGATCCCATGGAAAACAAGTTCCTCGATTGCCGCCCAGTCAGAAATCAGAACGCCTTTAAAACCCATCTCTTTTCTTAGGATTTCACGCATCAACCACTTGTTTCCGGTAGCCGGTATCCTATCAAGTGTATTAAAGGACGTCATCATAAGTGCACTTCCCGCATCGATGCCGGCCTGATAAGCAGGCAGATACTCGTCCCGAAGCGTCCTTTCCGACAACTCCACTGTATTATATTCACGCGCTCCCTGCGGTGCACCATATGCCGCAAAATGCTTCACGCACGAAGCAATTGTTCCCTCCTTTGACAGATCCTCTCCCTGATAACCCTCCACGATCGCCTTAGCATAAAGGCTGTTTAAATAAGAATCCTCACCCGTGGATTCCATGACTCTGCCCCAACGCGCATCCTTAACAAGATCCACCATGGGGGAAAATGTCACATGAAGTCCATCGTAAGAAGCTTCCTTTGCCGCTGCCTTTGCACACCGTTTTACCAGCTCCGGATCAAAGCTGCAGCCTTGCGCAAGCGGGATCGGGAATGATGTCTGATAGCCATTGATAACATCCGCCATAAACAATAGTGGAATATGATGCGGATGCTTTTTCATATAGGTCTCCTGCACGTCTCTGGTCGCTTTCGCACCAAATACAGACAACGTAGAGCCCGCCTCATAAATTTCTTTCTCGCCGATTCCAAATTCCATTGCCGGTCCCGTCAGTACTTTCCTGTCCTCGAAGAAACTGTTTGGGAGCTGTACGAGCTGTCCGATCTTTTCCTCAAGGGACATCTCTTGTAATAATTCCAACACCTTACTTTGTTCCATACTGATAACTCCTTTATCATCTCTTAATTTTACCGTGATCTTTCTATTTTCTAGCCGCGCGCCGTCACTGCCCGTATCAGCGAAAAGCATAGAAACATGGCAATATTTGCGATCACAATACTTGCTCCCGTCGGTGTCGCAAGCAAATAGGACCCGAGCAAGCCGGACAAAAAGCATACGACCGACACGACCGCCGCACATAATAGAACCGAAGAAAAGCGCTTAAAAATCTGCATCGATGTCAGTGCCGGAAATATAATCAGGCTGGAAATCAGAAGCGCGCCCATCAATCGCATACCAAGAACAATCGTTACCGCCGTTAAAAGTGAGATCAGCATTTGATAAAGCTGTGGTTTCATACCTGTAGCTTCCGCAAAGCGTTCATCAAAGGTCACGGCAAATATTCGATGGTAAAAAAACAGGTACAGCACCAAAATAATAACGGAAGTCGCCACACCGATCCACATATCCACTCGGGAAATGGACAAGATGCTTCCAAACATATAATTGTTGACATCCGTCGTCATGCCAGTCGTCAAGGAAAGTACAACAACACCTACCGCAAGCGAGCTTGTGGAGACCAACGCAATCGCGGAATCCCCTTTGATTTTAGCGCTGTTATTCATCCGAAGCAGCAAAAATGCGGCCACTATGACAATCGGAAGCGTTCATTGCCGCCGCGATGGCCAGCGCACCGAAGCCCACATGAGACAGCCCGTCCCCGATCATGGAAAAGCGCTTCAGCACGAGGCTTACGCCCAAAAGCGCCGCACACAGTGACAACAACCCTCCCGTAATAAGCGCCCGCACCATAAATGGAAAAGAAAACATCTCTCCTATTAGTCCGATCATCGCTATTGCAATGCCTCCTTTAAATTCTCCAAATTCTGTTCCATTAAATCAACATAGGTTATGCCTGACGCCAGATCTTCCCCTGAAACATTATGGCATGAGTGCAGCAGAAGCTTTTTCGCACCGGCACTTTCACAAATACTGTCGGCCACCTTTTCGTTTGAAAATTCAATATAAAATACAACCGGAATCTGCTCATCCTTCACCTTATTAATTAAAAAAGCGAGGGTTGCGGCACTGGGCTCCGCATCCTCCGAACAACCCGGAAAAGCGGCATAATAAGAAAGTCCATACGCGTCCGCAAGATAGCGGAACGGGAAGCGATCCCCTACGATCATTGTATTCTTTTCACTATTTTCTATTACCTGCCTGTACGCTTCATCAAGACCTTTCAGCTTTTTTATAGAGACTGCGGCATTTGTCTCATACTCTTTTTTATGCACGGAATCAATTTCAGAAAGTGCCTCGGCTATTTTTTCTGTAATTAAAACAGCATTGGAAGGAGCCGTCCAAACATGCTCATCCAATTCGCTCTCTTTAGCATCTTCGACTTCCTCCTGCATGCCCTCGACCATCTCCTCCTCGACTGTTTCCACACAGTCCATCATTGACAGAAAGCGAACCTGTTTTGTATCAACCGCGTCTAATAGTTCTTCAATCCACGTGTCAGATTCTCCTCCGGCATAAATAAACAAATCACAATTCTGTATCGTTATGATGTCGCGGGGTGTCGGCTCGAACGTATGACTCTCCGCACCCGCAGGCAAAAGCTGCGTAACCTGTGCGTATTCGCCCGCAACTGCTTTCGCAAAATCATACGGCGGGAAAATTGTCGTGACAATACTAAGCCCTGCTCCCCCGTTGCTTCCTGAAACGCCGGCTGCATCATCCGCAACCTCTGCCGTCTCCCCCGATGCACCCGCACATCCAAAAAGAATACACAATGCTGTACAGCAGATCACCGCAAGCGTTTTTCTTCTTATTTTCATGAAATTCTGCCTTCCTGTCCGTATTTGTATCTATTATACATGAACGCTTCCATTCTGTCTTGAATAAACTATTAAAAAGTATAAAAGGACTCCTTATGAATCAACCATGCAATGGCTTTATGACTGACAGCCTCGGCCGGCCGATTCCAAACGACAACAACTCTCTGACTGTCAGCAGGAACGGCCCTACGCTGCTTGAGGATGTCCAGCAGATCGATAAGCTCGCCCATTTCAACAGAGAACGTATCCCCGAACGTGTCGTACATGCCAAGGGCGCCGGCGCGTTCGGCTGTTTTAAGCCATACCAATCCATGTCACGCTACACAATGGCAGATTTCTTACAATCTTCGGATACGGTCACAAAAGTGTTCGTGCGGTTTTCTACGGTAATCGGTTCTAAAGGTTCCGCCGATACAGTCCGTGATCCGCGCGGCTTTGCCGTTAAATTCTATACAAAGCAGGGGATTTACGACATCGTCGGCAATGACCTTCCGGTGTTTTTTATCCGTGACAGCATCAAGTTTCCGGATGTCATCCATTCCTTAAAGCCCTCTCCCGACACAAACCTGACGGATCCGCAGCGCTTCTGGGATTTCGTTTCGCTTTCTCCTGAGGCAACACACATGATTGCGTGGCTCTATTCCGATCGCGGAACCATCAAGGACTATGCACATGTGGACGGTTTTGGCGTCAATACGTATGTTTGGGTGAACCGAAGCGGAGAACGCTTTTATATCAAATATCACTTTAAAACAATGATGGGCATTGAAACAATTTCGCGCCAAGAAGCGCAGAAGCTCGCCGGAGAAAATCCAAATATTGCCGTCCAAAACCTGTTTGAGCACATCAAATGCGGGAACTACCCGCGTTATGAACTGTGCGTACAAATGATGCGCCCGTGTGATGCGGATTCCCTTCGTTTTGACCCTCTCGATGATACGAAGACATGGCCGGAGAATCAATTTCCCCTTTACAAAGTAGGGGTGATGACACTCAACGAAAACCCCGTCAATTTTTTTGCACAAGTGGAACAGGCCGCTTTCTGTCCCGGAAACATTGTGCCCGGCATAGAATTTTCCGCCGATAAAATGCTGCAGGGACGCTCGTTTGGCTATCTGGATACACAACGATACCGAATCGGCTCTAACTTCGCGGAGCTTCCAGTCAACCGCTCTATTTCGCCTGTGGATAATAATCAAAGAGATGGCAGCATGACCTATGAAATTAACCCGAACCCAATCAACTACTCTCCGAACAGCTTAAATAATAATTTCCCGCGGCCGGCAAACATTCCCGTGCCACCACCCACGTTCGTTCAGGGGCGCATTGTCCGGCAGAGCATTGCAAAGGAAGAAAATTTCTATCAGGCCGGAGAACGTTATCGCTCGCTTTCCGAATGTGAACAAGACGTACTGTCCGACAATATTGCAGCAGAGCTTTATCTTTGCAAACCGGACATCGTTACACGTGTCCTTTCTTACTTCTCCGAAGCCGATCGCGACTGGGCAAACAACGTTTTGTGCCACATGCAAAAATATCTCGAAAAATAGAAAGGGGGATGCATATGACAACCATCGTGCTTGATGCCGGCCACGGCGGCGCTGCCGACCCGGGAGCCGTCTATGGAAGCCGGCAGGAAAAAGACGACAACTTAAACCTTGTGCTCACGGTTGGAAAAATACTGACCGATAACGGCGTGAATGTCGTCTATACCCGTACGACAGATGTCTATGAAACACCTTACGAGAAAGCGGAAAAAGCAAATGCTTCGGGAGCCGACTACTTTGTCTCGATTCATCGCAATTCCTCGCCATATCCAAACATGTATTCCGGCGTAGAATCTTTGGTCTACTCCGCTTATGGCGTCGCCTATGAAATGGCCAGCAATATTAACGAACAGCTGGAAAAGGTCGGTTTTACTAATCTCGGCGTCAACGAACGACCAAATCTCGTTGTCTTAAGAATGACACAAATGCCGGCCACGCTTGTCGAGGTTGGCTTTATCAACAACGATAACGATAACTGGTTACTCGATTCCAGCTTTCAGGATACCGCTTCCGCCATCGCGGACGGCATTCTTATGACGATTTGGGAAAACTGAGCCGCCATGCCTTTTTTTTCAAAATATGGCTGCGGATATAAGAGACTGTTTCCTCTTCTCCTTTAGCGGCAAGCATTCTAAGCAGATGTTCAAGCATCTGCTTGGAATGTGCTTCCATGATAATGTGATCCTTGCCTCTCAAAAAATAGTTCAGCGGCATATCCTGCGTATAGTGATCTTTATTATAAATCGTCGATGCCGCCACACGATCCATATACATCTCAATAATATATTTCACCGGCATTCTTGCCGGCACCATTCCCTTTAGCTCTGTCGCACTGTAATCGATCCAGTATTCATAATGGTGCTTGTTGCGTCCCTTGTGATGCAGCCAAGCGCTTGAGTATCCGATCGCTTCCCGCTCGGCATTGTTCGGGCTGCGATAGCCCTGATAATATTTTGCGCCGACAAGAAATTCCGGCGGCATATATTTGCTTA